>NZ_JABFAZ010000082.1:0-396 GCF_017168505.1 Micrococcus sp. KRD077
GCTACGGCCTGAATATCCAGGAAATTACCAGGCTCGATTCAGAAGACTATGCCGAAGAAACCATAAAGTTTGTTAGACCTGATTTCATGACTGGTATTGTTGGCTGCCATCATCTGGATACGCTCGGGACCCGGTTTGTTATCGACCTGTGCAAGACAAAATAAACTTGGATCCAGAAGAGGACGCTTCCATCCTATTGACATTGCAACATATTTTTACGCTGCCCGATCAGAATGGGACAGTATTAGCTCTAATTTTAATGATTATTACTAAGGGTATAACATATTTCTTTAAGTACTATTAATTATTGACGCAAAACATTTATACTATAGTTTAATTGTATGCAGGGAATCAAAAAACAAATAAAACCATGCAACCACACATACAATACTGTAC
>NZ_JABFAZ010000083.1:0-691 GCF_017168505.1 Micrococcus sp. KRD077
GGGCTGGTGGTGGTCTGCACGGGGAGCACGCTAGCCCACGGCCCGGCGGCGACACGGCTAATCATTGGATGTCCTATTATCATGGTGATGACAGTCACACCCTGTCGCCGCCCGCGGTGTCACCCCCGCACCACCCCGTCGTGGACCGCCCGCGCGGCCGGCCCGAGCCCCAGGAGGACGAACCCATGTTCCCCATCACCGACGACCAGAAGGCCCTGGTCGACGCCGTCCGCGACTTCGCCGAGCAGCGCGTCGCCCCGCACGCCCTCGACTGGGACGCCGAGTAGCATTTCCCGGTGGACGTCCTCGCCGAGGCCGGCGAGCTCGGCCTGGGCGGCATCTACGTGGGGGAGGAGCACGGCGGCACCGGCCTGGAGCGCACGGACGCGATCCTGATCTTCGAGGAGCTCGCGAAGGCGGACCCGGCCTTCGCCGCCTACATCTCCATCCACAACATGGTGGCCTGGATGATCGACTCCTTCGGCAGCGACGAGCAGCGCGCCCGCTGGATCCCCGATCTCGTGGGCATGGCGCACCTGGCCAGCTACTGCCTGACCGAGCCCGGCGCCGGCTCGGACGCGGCCGCGCTGAAGACCCGCGCCGTCCGCGACGGCGACCACTACGTCCTCAACGGCGTCAAGCAGTTCATCTCCGGCGCCGGCGCGTCCGACTGCTACGTGGTGATGTGCCG
>NZ_JABFAZ010000084.1:0-2699 GCF_017168505.1 Micrococcus sp. KRD077
GTGCTGTCCGGGGCCTGCACCTCCATGAACAGGCATCCGGCGCGCGTGTCCAGGTGCACCGGGTAGGTGCCGGGCAGGCGGTTCGAGTGCAGCTCCTCGCTCAGGTTCAGGGCGTCCGGGAAGGACAGGGCCACCGGAGCCATGCCCTGCCCGTGGGTGACCGGCTCGCAGGGAGCGTAGGCGCGCGCCCACTCCCGGGGCCGAGAGACGGTGAGGCGGTAGCCGGCCTCGGTCAGCTCGAACCAGACGCGCCCGTTCACGCGGGCGTGGTCGCTGGCCCAGCCCAGCGGGGCCAGGGCCGCGTGGAGGGCCTGGCGCAGGGATCGGATCGTGGTGGTGGGGTTCTTGACGATGCTCACGGGAGCCTCCTTGGAAGGGGTGCCGGGGGCCTCATGCCCCCCGCGACGTGTCCAACCATACACATACACCGGCGCGTGCACAACACCGTCCGCGAGCGCGGGCCGGCGCGCCCGTGGTGGTGTCGAGGGAAGGGCGGGGACGTGTCGCGGTCCTCGGGAGCCGGCAGCAGCTCGATGCAGCCGGCAGCTCATCTCCGCGACACGTCCCCACGCGGCAGCGGGCGCGGGACCCGCCCGCGCTTGCGGCCAGGGGCGACGACGGGGCGGCGCGTGCGCGCCGCCCCCGTCGTGCTCAGTCGCCGTACACCTCGGCGGCGGGCATGCAGTAGGGGCCGCCGTCTCCGTGCCACTGGTCGGAGAGGGTGTAGACGGTGCGCCCGCGCATGCCGTTGTGGGCCACCGAGTAGGTCCCACGGCTGGGGTCGATCGCGGTCACGGTCCCGTCGGCGTAGCTGATGCAGTGGCCCAGCTGGATGCGGTCGACGATGACCACCTCCTGGCCGATGTGCACGTTCTGGGAGGTGCAGATGGTGGTCTGGTCGGTGTCCATGTCGGGCCTCCTGGCCGCTCGGGGTGCCGGGGGCCTCATGCCCCCCGCTACGTGTATAACCATACACGCGCGGGGCCGAGCGGTCAACAGCGATTTATACAGCGCCCGCCCACGCGTGGGCCGGGCTACGCTGGCGGGCGTGCACCGTCGGGGCACCGTCTCCACGGGCGCCGGGGGGCCAGCGTTACGCGCTGGCCCCCGGTCACGCTCAGCGGCCCTCAGCGGCCCGCGTGTGCTTGCCCCAGGCCCACGCCGGGTCGGTGGCCACGACGGCCACGGGCGTGGCCCGCGTCATCCGGCGCACGGCGCGCACGTGAGGGTGGTGCGGGGCGCATCGCTCGGCGAGGTTCAGGCGGCCATCGGCCACCGCTCCTGCGCCTCGGATCCAGGCCACGTAGGCCAGCACCGCCAGCGCCCCGGCGCAGGCGTGGCCCGGACCGAGGGCCACGGCGGCGTTGAGCACCGTCTCGGCCTCCACGCTCGCCTTCCAGCGCAGACCGTGCGGGAACTCGCCCCGGGCGAAGTCCACCGCCTCCAGCCGGATCGGGGCCGTGCAGGCCACCAGCGCCGCGATCAGATACTCCGGGTCACGGTGGTTCAGGGTGGCCAGCACGACGGCGGCGGCCCCGGCGTCGTTCTGATCCTTCAGCAGGCGGTTGATGCCCTCGATCAGCGCCGGAGCGTCCGCGTGCATGTCCGTCAGCGTGGCCGCGTGAGCCGCCACGGCCTCCGTCAGGGCGTCCGACTCGCTCGGGGTGGCGGTGGGGTACTCGGACCGCGCACCGTCGAGCAGGGCCAGGTGCAGGCCCAGCGTGGAGGTGCCCGGGGCGTAGGCCACGGCCTCGCCCGTGCCCAGGTTGGTGCACATGCGCCCGTCCACGTGGATCAGCCCCTCCACGCTCAGACCGTGGCCGGTCAGGATGGACTCCAGCTCGAGCCAGCGCAGGGCGCGGTCCTCCGGGCCGTAGCCGATCAGGAAGACGCGCGTGCAGTTGGCGCGGCGCATGCTGGCGGCGATCACTCCGGCCATGGTGGCGGGGGCGGCGACATCGTCAAGGCGCATCACCGGCCCCAGCCGCGAGCCCTTCAGGCCGATGGCCACCACGGAATCCGCGGGGGTGGACGGCAGGGCGGCGGCGGCGTAGTCGGTCAGATCAAGCGGGGTGCGGGCGGTCAGAGCATCCATCGTGTCCTCCTAGAGGGGTGCGGGGGGCCTGGTGCCTCCTGCTGAGTCAAACCATACACAATAAAAGCCGGGACTGCAACGTTGAGTATGACGGCGATATGGCGAACGTATGGCATGGCCCTGCCCCGCCGCGAGGCGGGGCAGGGAGTCGGAATCAGCGAGGATCGGAGGCCGGAGCGCGCCAGGCCGAGCGCGCGGCACGTGTTGTGCCGAGCACCAGGCGCGCGGTGACACGCGCGGCGGTGGTGAGCATCAGGGCGAGCACCAGCGCACACCACAGGGCGAAGGCGATCAGGGCCGGCGTGGACAGCGCGGGCACGTACACCGGTGCCAGCCCCCCGAACGCGGCGACGAAGATCAGGACGGAGCCGACGCACAAGGCGTGCCGGGCGATGAGCGCGCAGCGGTCGAGTCGGGCCGTCAGGGTGGCACGGGTGGTGGGGCGACGGGTGCCAGCACGTTTCACGGTGTCCTCCTTGAGGGGTGCAGGGGGCCGGGTGCCTCCCGCTGAGTCAAACCATACACGCTTTGTGGTGTGGACGCAATCGGTTGTGTGGTGTTGCTTGTGGTGGGGGTGTGGTGGTGTGCTGGCGGTGTTATGGCA
>NZ_JABFAZ010000085.1:0-917 GCF_017168505.1 Micrococcus sp. KRD077
CGTCGGCGGCCCTCCTGGCCAGGGTGGCGTGCCCGGGGTGGGCGGTGTTCGCGCGGGCCAGGGCCTCGGAGTCGGTGGCGATGCGCTCCAGCAGGTCCCGCCGCTGGCAGCTCAGCCGGATGGCCTCCTCCAGGGCCGGGACCAGGTCGGGGTGCGGCTCGTCGCGGCGGGCCAGGCGCTTGTAGCGGGCGCGCGCGGCGGCGGCGGGGGCCGCGAGGGCGTGGGCCTGGCGGCGCTGGTCCTCCAGAGTGGCCACGGCCTGGCGGCGCCGGGCGCGGTCGTCGCAGTCCTCGCCCCACGGGTCGGGCTGGCACATCACGTCGCCGCACTCCGGGCAGGGCTCGAAGGCGGAGGGCAGGGAGTCGAGGTCGAGAAGGTGGTGCTCAGGCATCGGAGGTGCCTCCTTGGTCGGGGTGCCGGGGGCCTCATGCCCCCCGCTACGTGTCCAACCATACACACACAATGGCAAAAATACAACACCACCCGCGAGCGCAGGTCCACGCGCCCGTGGTCGTGACGCGGAGGGGGCGGGGACGTGGCGCGGTCCCCGGGAGCCGGCAGCAGCTCGATGCAGCCGGCAGCTCATCTCCACGACACGTCCCCGGGATGCCGCGAGCGCGGGAGCCCCCCGCGCTCGCGGCCTGCCGGTCAGGCGGCGGGCAGGGCGGCCAGGCTGTCGCGGTCGGCCAGGGCGGCGGCCTCGCGGGCGGCCGGAGCGTAGCCGTCCATCGGGGCGACGTAGGCGCGTCCGTGCGCCCAGGCGCCGATGCTCCAGCCGATCAGGTCCAGTGCGCTGGGCACGCCGTGGATCCGCTGGCGCAGGTAGCGGGTGCCGTGGAGGCGGCCGCCGCCGCTCAGCACGTCCATCAGCAGCCCGGGCAGGCCCAGGGTCGCGGGCAGGGCGGGCAGCTCGACGC
>NZ_JABFAZ010000086.1:0-8014 GCF_017168505.1 Micrococcus sp. KRD077
TCGGGCAGCTCTGCCTCCGCCTGGATCAGGGCGCGCACCGGGGTGCCAGGCTGGACGGAGTCCAGGGCCTGGTCGGTGCGGATCTCCTGGATGAACAGGCGGGTGTAGGGGGCGGGGTCGATGGCGGCGAGCTTGTAGCCGGGGGCCAGGAAGCGGGAGACATCCGAGCGGCTGGCGCCGTAGGCCTGGAGGAAGCCGTCGAGCATCTTTCCCAGGTCGGTGTCCGGGCCGACCCGATGGGAGTAGTTCAGGGTGACGGGGTCTCCATGAGCCGGCCCCGGCACCGGGGTGGGGTAGCCGATGACCTGCAACTGGCCGGGGGCCTGCTCGTGAACGGCCACCTGGTAGTACCGCAGCGTGTAGGGGACCGGCTTGGCGGTGGCCCCAGCCGCCGGAGACGGACTGGCCGAAGACGGGGACGGCGACGGCGAGGCAGAGGACGTCGGCGAGGCGGTTGCCTGCCCCAGCAGGGACAGGCTCTCCGTCGCATCCGCCGCCTGCGGAGCGCCCGGGGTGCTCGGCGCCCCGGAGCGCTGCTCCACGTGGGCGGCGACGGTCACGGAGGTGATGCTCGGGTCCTGGCCGCGCTGGACGCCGGCCACGGCGACGTCGCGCACGCCCAGCGGCTCCACGGGCAGCTGGGGGATCTTCGTGCCACCGATGTAGGGCTCCAGCAGGCTCTGGTCATCGCGGGTGGCACGCAGCCACGCCGAGACGTAGGAGGTCGCCACGCCCTCGGCTGTGGACGTGTCGGGCACCTCCACCGTCGGCGCCGGCTGGGATGCCGTCGAAGCGGCCAGCACCACGGCCAGGCCGGACAGGCCCAGGCACAGCACCATCGCCCCGTAGAACCCGTAGAGCAGGACCCGGGAGGCCAGGCTGTTCACCTTGGACTTGGCCGGCGTCGGGCTGTTCTGCTCCGGCGCCTCCGCGGCGGGCTCGGTCTTCTTCTTGCGAGAGAGCAGTTTCACCGATCCTGCCCTCCCATCCGCCGGGCGATGAGGGTGGCCTCGCGCAGCTGGTCGGAGTCCAGGAGGCGACGCATCTCCTCCTGGCTGGCCGGGTCGAACGGCCGCGCACACAGGTCCGCCAGACCCGCCTCCAGGACGGTCTCGGCCTCCCGCATGGTCTGGGCCTCACGCACGAAGCTGGCCAGCTGCTCATCGGTCACGATCTCGGGGGTCTGCTCGGACATCTCGGGGGCTCCTTGGACGGGCGATCTCTCACCGGACTAAAGGCCGCCCGCGGGAACCGATGTCCCTCCCGTGCGGGAACTTTTTCTCCGCCCCTCCCCCACATCCGCATGATTCCGCCGATCTCCTGCGGTCCAGGTTCTGGAAATCCAGACGATCGGCAGATCCAGATCCAGATCCAGATTCGTTTCCCGACCTGCTCGTTTGGCTGGTCAGTGACCCGTCCGGGACGCCCGGACACCACTGATGGAGGGACCGAGTCCGATGAGCACCACCACCTACGCCCCGACCGTGATCGACCGCCTGAACGCCGAGTGGGCCGTGCGCTACGCCGAGACCTCCCACCCCTGGCCTCACGGCACTCAGACCGGCATCGAGCTCGTCCAGACGGTGGCCCGCAGCACCGTGGAGGCCCGTGAGCAGATCATGCGCGGCCTGCTCGAGCAGGCCGCGGTCGGCGACGAGGACTGCGCCCGCGCCGTCCTCCAGCTGATGCTGCCTCGCTTCACCCTGATCGCCGGCCGTCACACCCGCATGCGCATGGCCGCCATGCACGGAGACCACTCCGCCCGCGAGGAGGTCTCCGCCGCCGTCATCGCCGCAGCGTGGAAGTGGATCCGCAGGCCCTCCCTGCACCGGGCCGGCTCGTGCATCGGCAACCTCGCCATGGACGTGCTCAAGGACTCCCTGCTCGAGCGCAAGCTCTACGACGGCCAGTCCGACGTCGAGGCCCTGCCCTCCTGGCTGCCGCAGCTGGCCGAGGAGCCGGCCGACGATGAGGCCGCCGACAACGGCCGTGCCACCCGGGACCTGTGCGCCCTGATCGCCTGGGCTCGAGACAACGCCGTCTTCTCCAGCCGCGATGCCGCGGTCTTCCTGCGCTACCAGCTGGCCGACGAGGCCGAGCGCGCAGCCCTGAGCGACGAGTACGGCTACAGCGGCCGCGGCCTGTGCAAGCGCATCAACGTCCTGCGCACTCGCCTGACCCAGGCCGTGAAGGACTACGCCCTGGAGCGCAGCGAGCTGGCTCCCGACTACGCGGCCCTCATGGAGCAGGCCCCGGCCGCCTGAACCCCAGACCGCGACCACCTCACCGAACGGCTATCCACGGATGCACAGCGAAACCGCCCCCCCACTACAGGAGGAATACATGTGGTTTTACTACATGGGGACCCTCCAAAATCGGTGCAATCATGCCGATTCTGACGGGGTGGCTGTCACAAGATGCACACACTGGCCGTCACAAGATGCACGTGGATAACCTCCGGCCCGACCGGCGCACCGTCACAAGATGCACACACGCGATCGGCTTGATCCCGCCGATTTCGCCCCCAATCTGCGTCCACTCCGCCGACTATGAGCCCCCGTCACAAGATGCACGTGGATAACTCCCCGGCGACCGCAGTTCTCCACACCCGCTCCGTCCCCTCCACGCCCACCCGTCATCGGGTCCGAAAGGTCACCCTCAGCCATGAACCACACGCCGGACATCACCTCCATCGACGCGGCCACGCGCCCGGCCCTCTCGCCCAGGCGCCTGCGGCTGCTCGAGCTCAGCGAGGAGATCGAGCAGAACCCCGGCGAGGTCGCCTTCTCCACCCGCATCTGGGCCCAGCTGAGCCTGCCCTACCGCGACCCCGGAGCCACGGTCCCCCACTGGAGCCGACGCAACGGAGACACCACCCTGACGCTCTCCCCCGGCCCGGCTGGCTTCCCCTTCGGCGTCCTGGCCCGCTCCCTGCTCACCTGGATGTCCACCGAGGCCGTGCGCACCCGCTCCCGCCACCTGGACCCCGGCCCCTCCCTGCGCGCGTTCCTCTCCAGCGTCGGCACCTACCCCTCCGGGGCGAATCAGCGCCGTGTGATGGACCAGCTCCACCGGCTCAGCACGACCTCGATCATCATCGAGACCAGCCGCGAGACGCCCGGCCGGCGCACCCTCAGCGGCCAGAACATGCACGTGGCCCACCGCTACGAGCTCACGTACCAGCGTGGGGCAGACCATGCGCGCATCGAGCTCAGCGAGCCCTACTTCGAGGAGGTCATGCGCTCCCCCGTCCCGGTTCTCTCCTCCGCCCTGGCAGCTCTGGGCGGCTCGCCCATGCGCATGGACCTCTACGTCTGGCTCTCCTACAGGATGTCCACGCTCCAGCGCACCACCACCGTCTCCTGGCGCCAGCTGGAGACCCAGTTCGGCGCCCAGTACGCTCAGCCGCGCCAGTTCAAGGCCGCCTTCTTGAAGAACCTCGAGCCCGTGAAGCTGATCTACCCCCAGGCGAAGGTGGCCGTGGTGGACTCCGGCCTGCGCCTGCACCCCTCCGCCACCCACGTCCCGCAGGCAGCCCACCAGCGCCCCCGGCACCTGCGCGTGGGCTGATGCACCACGAAGGGGGGCGGCCCTACCGGGCCGCCCCCCTTCTCATGCCGGCTCAGCTCTTCGGCAGCCAGGCGTCGTACACCGAGGCGACCATGGCGCTCCGGGAGGGGGCGCCTAGACGGGCCACCTGCTCATCCAGCCAACCCCGCTGCTCCTGATCCAGGCGCAGCTGCACCTGCACGCCCCCCTGGCCGCGCGCGGCACCGCGACGCCCACGCGGCATCCCCCCGTCCCCACGCGGCTTGTGCCCGCAGGCCGCCAAGAGCTGATCGTCGCTGAGCTCGTCGAACGCGTCGATCAGCAGGTCCGTGTAGGTCCGATGCCGCTTGGCGGCCGCGGTCCGCAACCGATCCAGGACCGGGACGGGGAGGTAGACGGCCGTGTTGCGCACGACCAGCTCTTCCTCTTCGGGGACGTCCACACGGTCCAGCTCGACCACCTGCGCGCCTTCCTGCGGGACCGCGCGCCTCACGTCTGGCATCAGTTCCGGTGCGGTCTCCCGCGTGGCGACAGGCACCGTTTCCGGTGTGGTGTCCTGCGTGGATTCCGGTGTGGCATCTGGCGTGGTTTCTGGCATGGCGTATGGCACAGAGTCGACCTTCTCCGCCGGCTTCTTCTTGCCCCGGCCACGCGCGTTGAACACAGCGCCGAGTCCGTCTGCTCGATTGGGGGTCTCCATCTCAGGCGTCCTCCTCCTCGTCCTGACCCAGGGCGCTCAGGCGTCCCAGAATCTCCTGGGCCAGTGCGGCGTAGTCCCCTGCCAGGCCATCCATGGTCGACGCATGGAAGGTCGAGGCTTCACCGGCCTTGATGCGCGCGAAGCGCTCTCGGTGAGCGCGGGCCACATCGCTCTCGAGCTCGTGCACCAGGCGTCCGCTCTTGCGCAGGTCCTGGGCGGCGCCGGCGGCGTGCCGAATACGGGCGGTGAAGACGGCCTCGTCGAAGGCCAGCCCCTGGAGCATCTGCTCGAGCGCCTGGCGGGCCTCTCGCTCGATCTTCACGGCGCGCGCCTCCACATCGAACAGCGCCAGGCCCAACAGCTGCACGTCGGGGTTCGTGGTCTCGTGAACGGCCTGGAAGCGCTCGGCCGTCACAGCGACGCCGTCGAGGGAGCGGAGATCCGTCTTGGAGACGATGACCACGCCCTCGGCGACGCTGAAGGCGGCCTCGACCAAGGCGCGGTCTCCCGGGGGCGTGTCGATGACGACCAGGTCCCACTCCTCCATGACCTGGCTCAGGCTCCGGTGCAGAAGAGCCCCGAGGGGCGGGGCGTCGTAGCCGCGTGCCACCAGCAGGCTGATGATGTCAGCCAAACGAGGGCCGCCGCGAACGACGCCCAGGCCCGGGCGCATGGGATCCGTGGAGATCGGCAGCGGCGCCCCATCTTCGAGGGCTCGACGCAGCTCGATTCCGTCCGACTTCTCTAGACCGAGGTCGGGGGAGAGGTTGCCCTGGGGATCCAGGTCGATGGTGAGGGTGCGGATGCCGGCGGCCGCGGCCAGACCGGAGAGGTTGGCGACCAGCGACGTCTTGCCGGTACCGCCCTTGCCGTTGGCGACCGCCAGGACGCCTGGGATGGCGTATGAGCGCGCAGGGGTGGACATGAGGACCTCCTAGGTTCCCTGTGATCTGACTCCTTCAGTCTACTGCATCTCTCGGGAAATACCGAGAGGTTTCCCGAAGTGTTATGGCGTGCAACTGGTATAGCGGACGGTTGGGGACTGGCGCGCATACGGCGGTGTTATGGCATGAACGGCACTCCTGATGTGGTGCCGGTATGGCATGAGGTCACCGCTCGACGATCGCGCCCAGGGCCTCGATCATGGCGCTGTAGGCCTCCCGGTTGAGGCAGTAGGTCAGGCGTCGGCCCCGGCGCGCTTCGGAGGTGTCGCTGGAGGTCAGCAGGCCGGCTTCCTCGAGGGTGCGCAGGTTCAGGGAGAGGGTTGCGCGGGGGATGTCCAGGGACCTGGCGAGGTCGTGGGCGCCGAGGCCGGGGGAGCGGGCGATCAACACGAGGATGCGCATGCGCAGCGTGGAGTTGAACGCGACGACGGCCGTGTCGAGGGGGGATGCGGGGGCGCTCATGCAGAAATGTCTACCGTACAGAGGGACATGAGGGGGCGGTCCGGGCTTTATGCCTGGTGAAGGACCAAGCCACCTGCCAGTACGGCTGGCAGGTTTGGTACGCTCCCCGTGCAGTCCCCTCAGCAGCGAGAAAGGCAGGCCAAGGTGGCTCTGAGAAAGCGGTCGCCCAAGGTGACCCCCACCGAGAACCCGCGCGTCAGCGAGGCCGGCTCCAGCGCGGCGGCTCCCGTGGGCCGTCCTGCGCCGACGCCGGTGGCCAAGCGCCGCGTGGGCGGTGTGGCTGTCGCCGTCGCCCTGGCTGCCCTGGGCGGCCTCGGCGCGTTCGTGGGGACCCAGGCCAACGAGGCCAAGCCCTACCTGGTGGTGAACGCTCCCGTGGAGCGAGGGCAGAAGATCGAGTCCTCCATGCTCTCGTCCGTGCGCGTGGCTGGCGACCCCAGCGCGCTGGTCCCCGCGACCGAGGCCCAGCAGATCCAGGGGCAGGTGGCCACGACCGACCTCCAGCCGGGCAGCACCATCACGCGCACGTCCACGGCAACGTCCTTGGGTGTGGAGGCCGGCGAATCGCTGGTGGGCCTGGCTCTGGAGGTCGGGCGCCTGCCTGCCCGGGAGATGGCCGCAGGAGATCACGTCCAGGTCCTCTTCACCCCGGGCAACCAGAACACCAAGGCCGGTGACGAGAACCAGAATCACGACCCCGTCGCGGCCGTGATCGAGGCCAGCCACCATGACCAGAACAGCGGGAAGACCACCGTGGATCTGCGCGTGAAGCAGGCCGACGCCCAGAAGGTCGCCACCTGGGGTGCCGCCGGCACCGCCAGCGTGATCATGCAGGGAGCGCAGAAGTGAGCATCCTGACCCTTGCGGCCTTCGGCGTCAGCCCGGGGGTGAGCACCACGGCCGTGGCCATGACGTTGCAGTGGCCGCGCCCTGTGCTGCTCGTGGAGGCCGACGTCAGCAAGCCCTCATCCGTGCTCGCCGGGTGGTTGCAGGGCAGCATGCCGGCCGACAGCGGCCTGATGGGCATCGCCCACAACTCCATGCGACAGGCCCTGACGGAGCAGGACATCTGGGACTACGCCGTCGACCTGGGAACGGGCCAGGACGCTGGCCAGCCTTCCCGCTGGCTCCTGCCCGCCATGTCCGAGCCGCTGGCCGCGCGATCCATGCGGGGCCTCTGGCCGGAGTTGATGATGGCTCTGCGCGCCGTCTCCGGCCAGGACATCGACGTGATCGTCGACGCTGGCCGCTCCGAGAATGCCCACGGCCGGGAGGCGCTCTGGCGCGACAGCGACCACCTGAGCGTCGTGGTGCGCAGCGACCTGGTCTCCGTGGCCGCGGCGCGTGCCTATCTGCCGGCCGTGCTGGAGGCCCGCGCCACCGCGGGGGCAGTGGACACGTCCTCCCTGCTCGTGGTCGAAGATCGAGCCCAGGAGTTCCCCTCCAAGGACATCTCCAAGGTGCTGGGCCTGCCGGTGCGTGGACGCCTTCCCCAGAGCCCGGAAGCCGGCGCTCACTTCGGCGGGGGCGCCCAGGCGACGTCCTGGAGGCTGCGTTCCTACACGCGGGCCATCGGTGCCGCCAACGCCTCCCTCGCGGACGCGCTGATGGCCCGCCGCCAGCTCATCGAGGCGGATATGCCCACCGAGACCGGAGGAGAGCAGCGATGAAGGATCTGACCCCCGACATGTCCCTGGACCTGCTCAACCTCCCGTTCCTGACCGAGAGCACCCCGGCCAAGCCGGCCCGGCCGTCCCTGATCCCCGCCTCCGCCGGCGCTCACCTGGCTCGCCCGCTGGGCACTACCCCGTCTCCCACCGATTCCGCTGAGCTGCCCGGGCTGTCCCGGCCGCTGACTGCTGTGCCCGAGCCGGCACCGCAGGCCGAGCAGAGCGCCCCGGCCCGGCCGAGCAACACCACGGAGCTGACGGGCTTCTGGTCGATCGTCGACGTGCTGCGCGCCAAGGCCGTGGACTGGCACGCCGAGGAGACCGCCGACCGCATCGACCTGCCCGAGAGCGAGCTGCACGCCATGGGCTGGCGGCACATCGACCGCGCGATCATCGAGCAGATGCGTGAGAACGTGCAGACCGGCGGCCGCGACGCCGCATGGACTGCCGAAGAGCAGGCGGCACTGCGCCAGGCCACCTTCGATGCGATGTTCCGTCTGGGCCGATTCCAGGCACTCGTGGACGAGCCCGGGGTGGAGAACATCCACATGATCGGTTCCGATCACGTCTGGGTGGAGAAGGCCGGCGGCAGCATGGAGCGCCGCCCGCCCGTCTTCGAGACCGATGAGCAGATGATGGCCGAGCTCCAGTTCCTCGCCGCGAACGCGGGGGAGGAGTCCCGCCCCTTC
>NZ_JABFAZ010000087.1:0-1763 GCF_017168505.1 Micrococcus sp. KRD077
CTCCACCAGCATCTTCTTGTGCACGACTTCGCGGGGGCGCACCGTGGCGACGCGCTGGGGGTCGTAGTCGTCGGATCCCGGGTCGGGGTTGGGGGCGTAGATGGTCTGGATCATGACGGGCACGCCGGCGGAGTTCAGGGCCATGCCGCGGCCCTTGATGTGCCGGGGGATGGTGGTGCCGACCACGTAGGAGTCCCACATCATCTTGGCGCCGTCGGGGCTGAGGCGGGACATGGCCACGCGCATGCCGAGGTTGTCGCGGAACTCACCGGAGATGAAGCGGGTGTCCGCGCGCTGGAGGCCGATGAGCATGTGGATCTTCGCCGAGCGGCCCAGGCGGCCGATGTTGCCCAGGCGCTTGAGCACCGCGGACTTGGAGGATCCGCCCTTGGGCTTGACCTCGGCCCACCAGTCGTCGGCGGCCTCGAGCAGCGTGGTGGCCTCGTCGACGATCAGGGCCACGGGCTCGAAGTCGGCGGAGGTCGCCTTGCCGGCCTCGATCAGCGCGTAGCGCTCGTTCATCAGGTCGTGGGCGTCCTCGATCAGCTTCACCTGGTGCTCGATGCGCGAGGCCAGCCGTTCCACGTTCGGCCAGTCCCGCAGGCCGATGAACTCGATCCGCTTGCCGTCGATCACCCAGACCTTCCAGCCGGCCTGGGTCAGGCGCTGGACGACGTTCTGCTCCACGACGGTCTTGCCCGAGCCGGTGGTGCCGACCACCACCATGTGGGGCTGCTTGCGGGGGTGCCAGGAGAGCTGCTCGCCGTCCTCGTCCACACCCAGGGGGATCTGGAAATCTCGGTAGTCGGCGTGGGTGCGCACCAGCGGGGAGTGCTCCGGCGGGGGCAGGACCAGGGAGGGCATCGGCTCGCGGGCGGAGAACACGACGGTGTCCTCGACCAGGTTCCACTCCGGGACCCAGTCTCCGGGCACGCGGGTGGCCAGGACCCGCTCCACGCGCAGCCGCTTGGAGGCCATGGCCATGTTGCTGCCCTGCTCGTGGGCGACCTCGATGCGGGTCGCGTCGCCGTCGTCGTTGAGCTCGACCTTCACGCGGGCGGACTCGCCCAGCAGGTCCCGCACCACCCGGGATGCGCGGTCCACGGTCGGGTCGGTCTTCTCCACCTGCTCGGCCCCCACGGCACCGAGCACCACGCGTCGCTTGCGCGGCAGGTGGGCCTCCACCTTGTACTTGGCCCCGAGGCTGACCGAGGCGACCTCGGCCAGGGACTTCAGCCACTCCGGGTCCGGCACCACCCTCGCGTGGTAGGTCAGCTGCACCTGCTGGGGCAGGCCGATGAACCCCCCACGCCAGCGGGAGAGCTTCACCGCGGCCCGGGACGGCCGCGGGCGGATCATCATCACCGGGCAGATCTGCTCGGTGAAGTGGTCGGCGATCTCCGCCCGCTGCCGCGCCCGCTCGGCCACCACCAGGGATGCCGTCGAGACGCCGGCACCACCGCCGGCCACCGCGTAGGCCAGGGCCGGGTCCGTGGCGGCGAACATGCCGGCGGCCAGCGCGCCGGCGGCGACCAGTCCCGATCCGATCCCGAAGAACTTCGCCGGCTGCGGCTGAGGGGCCAGCGCCCTGAGCCCCTCGTCGACCTCCTGATGCGCGCCGGCCTGCGCCGTGCCCACACCCATCTGCGGCTCCATGTCCACGCTCATCTGCGGCCTCACCCTCTGGCCCCGAGGACGGGGCCGACGACTCTCGTTCACTGCCCATAAGGCCCGACCGCGCCGCCGATGTCCCTTCCCCCGCC
>NZ_JABFAZ010000088.1:0-1042 GCF_017168505.1 Micrococcus sp. KRD077
GTCATCGTGATGACTCCATTCGAGGATTCTGTGGAAGGTTGACTCGACGGATCACACGGTGGCCGCGTCCACGTCTGAGACGACACGCCCGACCACCGGGCGCTACACCACTATGCGGGACTCAACTAGGTAGCCATGCAGTGTCAGGTCGACGTAGGCGGGTTCGATGCTCATCTCGTTGACGCGCCAGCCGTCGTAGTTCGCGTTGTTCGTCAGGCGAGGGTCGGACAGCTCCTGGTTCTGTTTGACGTTCACGACGCGGCGCTCGAGCGAACCGTCGGCCTTGCGGCAGGACAGTTCCAGCCGCGCGACCCAGCCCTTGTCGTTCCTGACGTCGATCAGCTTGATGTACGGCGTCGCGTCCGCTCCTTGCTGCTGCACGTCGGCCACAACGATCTGTTTCACCAGGCCGAGGTCGTGCGCGTCGACCGGATCGAGCCGGTAGACGACGTTCCGGAGCTTCTTGTGCGTCGCGCTGTAGCGCAGCGTGAACACCGGGTCGAGCTCGCTCACGGCCGACTGAGAGAGCAGGGACTCCATGTTCTGCGGCTCGTCCATGATGACGACCGGGTGCGTCGCCTTCAGGTAGTCGATCGGCTTGAGACCGTTCAGTTTGTCCCGCGTCTGGTGGATGATGCGCGTATTCGCGTTGCCACGGATCGAGTCGATCGTCATCACCATGATCTGCACGTTGGTCGACGTCGCGAACGACTGCACCTCCTCAGCCGTCTTACCGCTATAGACCGACGAGTCGAAGGTAATGTTGCGCTTCTTGTAGAGATCTTCGAAATGCGAGCGCATGAGCCGGATGCTCGTGTTCACACCTTCACGGATCGCCACGCTCGGCACCAGGATGACGAACTTCGTGAAGTTGTACTGTGCGGCCAGCTCGAAGATGGTGCGGAGGTACACGTAGGGCGTGTCAACTTGTCTGTGTAAGCGGGGTGGTCACAGGTAGGGGTTGATCCGGTCGGGGTAGGCCGCGGCGAGCTGGGCGAGGGCCTGCTTCCAGTTCGTGACGGCCTGACCTTCGACGAGCCGG
>NZ_JABFAZ010000009.1:0-53162 GCF_017168505.1 Micrococcus sp. KRD077
TGGCCATCTGGTTTGCCCGCGTTGCTCGTTGCCCGCCGCGTCGTGAGCCGGCGGGGGCCTCCTCCCCGGGTTGGATATCGGTGTCGAATCGAATCCAGCGAGGAAGAGGCCCTGAATGAAGGATGCCGCAGAAACCATGAAAATACTCAGTGCCTATGACCTGACCAAGTCATTGCGGGGCGCCGCCGAGCTGGCCGGTTGCTCCCATCACACCGTGGCCCGGCTGGTGCGGGCCCGCGACGCCGGCCAGACCCCTGGATCCGGAGCCAGCCGCCCGAAGGTCACCGATGTCTGGCTGCCCAAGATCGAGGAATGGGTCGAGGCCTCCACGGGCAGGATCCGCGCCGATGTCGTGCACGCCAAGCTCACCGCAATGGGCTACACCGGCTCTGAGCGCTCCACCCGGCGGGCGGTGGCCGAGGTGAAGGCCGCCTGGCGGGCCGGGAAGCGCCGGGTGCACCGGCCCTGGATCACCGAGCCGGGCGCATGGCTGCAGTACGACTTCGGCGATGGGCCGGCGATCGACGGGGCCAAGACGGTGCTGTTCGTGGCCTGGCTGGCCTGGTCCCGCTACCGGATCGTCATCGCCCTGCGTGATAGGACGGCTCCGAGTGTGTTCGCCGCCCTGGACCGGTGCTTCCGGCTGATCGGGGGCGCGCCGACCTATGTGCTGACGGATAACGAGAAGACAGTGACGGTCTCTCATGTGGCCGGGGTGCCGGTGCGTAACCAGGCCACCGTGGCGTTCGCTCGGCATTACGGCGTGGAGGTGCTGACCTGCCAGCCAGCGGATCCGGCCGCCAAGGGCGGGGTGGAGAACGCGGTGAAGCTGGCCAAGGCCGACCTGGTCCCGAAGGACACCAACCTGCGGGACCAGTACGCCTCGTTCGCTGAGCTCGAGGCCGCCTGCGCGGGGTTCATGGCCATGGTGAACTCCCGGGAGCACCGGGTGACCCGGCGCCGCCCGGACCACATGCTCGCCGAGGAGACCAGCGCGTTGCATCGGATCCCCGCCACGGCGCACACCGTGGCCTACGGGGTGGGACGGAAGGTGCCGGAGAACACGCCGATGGTCTCCTTCGAAAACGCCCAGTACTCGGTGCCCGCGCACCTGCTCGGGGCCGAGGTGTTCGTGCGCCATCACGGCACCGGACCGGACTCGATGGTGGTGATCATGCACGCCGGTGCGCAGGGGCCGGTGGAGGTCGCCCGGCACCGGGTGGCCCGGCCCGGGTCCCCGGCCATCGACGACGCGCACTTCCCCGGCCACGAGACGGACAAGGTGCCCGGGGACTACACCCCGGTGCCCCGTTCGGCGGCGGAGGCCGAGTTCCTGGCCATCGGGGCCGGAGCGAGGACCTGGCTGGTGGAGGCCGCCGCGGCCGGCACCAGCCGGATCGGTCAGAAGATGGCCGAGGCCGTCACCCTGGCCAAGCTCGCCGGCACCGACCAGGTCGACCGCGCCCTCGGGGTGGCCGCGGTGCACCAGCGCTTCGCCCACGGCGACCTGGCCTCCCTGCTCACCGCCGCCGGCCACCGCACCGGGATGCACACCGCCACCGAGGAACGGTCCCTGACCCAGGGCACCGCCGGCTGGGCCGGCCTCGGTACCTCCAACACCGAGGGGGCAGCCCGGTGAGCATCCACACCCCGAACACCGCCGCACCGGCGCTGCCGGCCGATTTGGAGGCGCTGTTGCGGCAGCTGAAGATGCCCCACGCCCGCGGTATCGCCGCCGAGGTACTGGCCACCGCCCGGGCCCAACGCTGGGAGCCGGCCGAGGTCCTCAAGGCCCTGCTGGTCGAGGAGACCACCGGTCGGGCCCGATCCATGCTCGCCGCCCGGCGCAAGGCCGCCGGGTTCCCCACCGGCAAGACCTTCACGACCTGGGATCCGGGCGCCTCCTCGATCCCGGCCCCGACCCAGCAGTCCCTGCGCACCCTGGAATGGCTCTCGCGCAGAGAGAACCTCGTGGTCTGCGGGCCCTCCGGCACCGGCAAGACCTTCTTCCTCGAGGCCCTGGGCCAGCAGGCCGTGGAGGAGGGCAAGCGGGTGGCCTGGTTCACCCTGGAGGACCTCGGGGCGATGATCCGGGCCCACCGGCCCGATGACACCATCACCAAAGCCGTCGCCCGAATCCTGCGCGCCGACCTGATCGTCATCGACGACATCGGCCTGCTGCCGGTCGCCGACGATGCCGCCGAGGGCCTCTACCGCATCGTGGACGCCGCCTACGAGAAACGCTCCGTAGCGATCAGCTCGAACCTGCACCCGGCCGGCTTCGACGAGCTGATGCCCAAGACCCTGGCCACCGCCACCGTGGACCGGCTCCTGCACCACGCCCACGTGTGCCAGACCACCGGAGACTCCGTACGGATGACCCAGGCAATGGCCGGGAAGGGAGTCATGCCACTGAACTGATCCCATCACGGTGGCCAGCACCACCACCCAAACGGGCAAACCAGCTGGCCACCAGTGGGCAGTTCTGATGGCCACCAGCGGGAAGAAACACTGGCCGCCTATGGGCAGAACTCAATGGCCCTTGACACCCGCGGTCTACGTAAGATCGTCGGCAGGGTCAGATGTGTATAAAAAAGAGCCAGCCTGTTGACCCACGGCATCATCCACTCGACGACGGACCCGTACGCACAGGCGCTGCTGGTCCGGGACGGGGTGATCGCCTGGCTCGGCGCGGACGACTCCGCGGACCGCGTGGCCGATCCGGGTGACGAACGGCGGGACCTCGACGGCGCCGTCGTCGTGCCCGTGTTCGTCGAGCCGCTGGCCCGGCCCGCGGACGCGCGGGACGCGCTGAGCCGCGGCACCGCCGTCGTGACGGTCCTGGCCGGGCCCGAGGACGCGGGCGCCGCGCCCGCCGACGAGGACGTCCAGACGGTCGTCTACCGGCACGCGGACCGCGTGGACGCCGAGGCGGCCGGGGTGTGGCTGCCCGTCGGGACCGACACCGACCCCGCCACGCTCACCGGTCTCCTGACGGCCTCGACCCAGGCGGGGGAGCAGGCCTACCTCGTCCCCGACGGCGGTGCGGACGCCGGGCCCGCCGCCCAGGACGTGGCCCTGACCGCCCTGCGCTCGGTCGCGGAGGAACTCGGCACCGCCGCCCTGGGCCGCGTGCGCCATCGGCTCGTGGTCACCCACCCGGTCACCGCCGAGGACCGCGCCTTCCTGGCCGCCGCCGGGGTCAGCGCCACCGTCGTCCCCGACGCGGACGGCGTGCTGCACGCCCCCGTGGCGAGCCTGCTGGCCGACGCCGTCACCGTGTGCCTGGGCGCCGGCCCGGCCGGGGACCCGTGGGCCGCCGTCCGGTCGGCGCTGTCCCACCCCGACCCGGACGAGCGCATCTCCGCCCGCTCCGCCTTCGCCGCCGCGACCCGCACCCCGCTGCGCGCGCTGCCCGACGCTCCGGCGGCCGGCCTGTCCGTCGCCCCGCGCCTGAGCGTGTCGGCCCCGGCCGTGTTCGGCGTCTGGGACGCGGACGCGGTGGCTGTGCAGTCGCCGGACGGCCGGGTGGCGGCGTGGAGCACGGACACCCGAGCCGGCACCCCGCTGCTGCCGGCCCTCGACGCCGAGACCGCCCTGCCCCGCTGGCGGGCCACCTGGGTGGACGGCCGGATCGCCGCGGAGGACGTGGCCCGCGACGCTCACGACGCCGCGACGCCGGCCTGAGACCTCCGCTTCCTATACTCGAACGGATGCGATGGCCCGTCCGACCGGCGGGCCGCCCCCACGACCCCGGCCGGAAGGCGAGAACCGCACATGCGCGTGCTGACCATCATCCCCACGTACAACGAGATCGAGTCGCTGCCGCTGACCCTCGGCCGACTCCGTGACGCCGTCCCGGAGTCCGACGTTCTCGTGGTGGACGACGCCTCCCCGGACGGCACGGGCGACTGGGCCGACGCCCGCGCCGCCGAGGACCCCTCCGTGCACGTGCTGCACCGCACCACCAAGGACGGCCTGGGCGGCGCCTACATCGCCGGGTTCCGCTGGGGCCTGGAGCGCGGCTACGACGTCCTGGTCGAGATGGACGCGGACGGCTCGCACCAGCCCGAGCAGCTGCCGCGCCTGCTGGAGGCCGTCCGCACCGCGGACCTGGTGATCGGCTCGCGCCGCGTGCCGGGCGGCAAGATGGTGAACTGGCCGACCGCCCGCAAGATGATCTCGTGGGCCGGCTCCCTGTACCCGCGGATCATGCTCGGCCTCGACCTGACGGACATCACGGCGGGCTACCGCGCCTACCGGGCCGACACGCTCCGTGCGATCGACCTGGACGCGATCGAGTCCAAGGGCTACGGGTTCCAGGTGGACATGACCTTCCGCACGGCCCGCCTCGGCAAGCGGATCGTCGAGGTCCCGATCACGTTCGTGGAGCGTGAGCTCGGCGAGTCCAAGATGAGCGGCGGCATCATCGGCGAGGCCGTGGTCAACGTGACCCGGTGGGGCCTGGCCGCGCGCTGGGAGGGCCTGCGCGCCCGCCTCGGCCTCTGAGGCGCACAGCCCCCGAACGACGACGGGGCCGGATCCATGGCGGATCCGGCCCCGTCATGCATGGGGGAGCGGCGGGTCAGGCGTCGACGTCCTCGCCGCGGCTGGCGCGCAGCTTGTTGAGCTGGATCTTGTAGGTCTCCTCCAGCTCCTCGAGGCTGCGGCGCTCGCGCAGCATGTCCCAGTGGGTGCGCACGGGCTTGCCCTCGGTCTCAGCCGGCTTCTCGCCGCTGACGAGGAACGCCTCCTTGCCGGTCTTCGAGGTCCAGGTGGCCGGCACGTCCGCCTCCACGGAGAAGGTCACGAACACCTGCTCGCCGTCCTCCGTGCGGTACTCCACCCGCTGCCGGGCGGCGGGCTCGACGCCGGCCTCGGACTCCAGGGACTGCGCGCCCAGGCGCATGCCCCGCAGGCTGCGATCGCTCACGTTTCCTCCTCGTCAGGCCGCGCCGAGGCCCGCGCGGGGGCGCGGGCCGATCGAGGCGCGGCGGGTCGTCCTCACTGATGGAACCATTCAGTGTCCCACAGCATTCCCGTCCGCCTCGCCGGCCGGGCGGGTGCCGGGGGTGCGGCCGGCCGACGGGTCGGGCTCGATCTCCTGCGGGGTGGCCAGGGCCTCGTCGAGCGAGGTCTGCGGCATGTCCTCCGCCGTCACCGCGCCGGCGGTCATCGCGTCCATGACGCCGCTGGCGCGCAGGGCGTCCGCGGTGGTGGGCCGGGACCCACGCGGCCGCCGCGCGCGCTCCGGGGTGACGCCGGCGTGCTCGGCTCCCGACTCGCCCGCGCGGTCCCCGGAGTCCCGACGCCGGGGTGCGTGCTCCGGGGTGGGGCGGTCGCCGTCGCCGGGGGCGAACGCCTCACCGAGGCCCTGCAGGGCGCGGGTGAGCTCGGCGGGGACCACGAACATGGTGGTGGCCTGGCCGTCGGCGATCTTGGGCAGGGACTGCAGGTACTGGTAGGCCAGGACCTCGGAGTCGGCGCCGCCGGAGTGGATGGCGTCGAAGACCACCTCGATCGCCTCGGCCTCGGCGTTGGCGCGCAGCACGCGGGCCTGAGCCTCGCCCTCGGCGGAGAGGATCTGGGACTGGCGCTCGCCCTCGGCCGTGAGGATGGCGGCCTGCTTCGTGCCCTCGGCGGTGAGGATGGCGGCGCGGCGGTCGCGCTCGGCGCGCATCTGCTTCTCCATCGAGTCCTGGATGGACATGGGCGGGTCGATGGCCTTGAGCTCCACCCGCGAGACCCGCAGGCCCCAGCGCGTGGTGGCGTCGTCCAGCACGCCGCGCAGCTGGGAGTTGATGGAGTCGCGAGAGGTCAGGGCCTCCTCGAGGTTCATGCCGCCCACGACGTTGCGCAGGGTGGTGGTGGTGAGCTGCTCCACCGCGTGGATGTAGTTGGCGATCTCATAGGTCGCGGCCTTGGCGTCCGTGACCTGGAAGTAGACGACCGTGTCGATGGAGACGACGAGGTTGTCCTCGGTGATCACCGGCTGGGGCGGGAAGGAGACGACCTGCTCGCGCATGTCCACCATCGGGAGCATGCGGTCCACGAACGGGATGATCAGGGTCAGCCCGGCGCCGGCCGTGCGGTTGTACTTGCCGAGGCGTTCGATGTTGGCCGTCCGCGCCTGCGGGATGATCTTGACCGAGGAGGCCACGATCACCGCCGCGAGGACGGCGAGGACGACGAGGACGATGAGGGTTTCCATCGGGGTCCCTTCTTCTGGGGTCGGTGCTGTCGGTGCGGTCGGTGCGGTCGGTGCGGTCGGAACGAGGACGTGGGGCGGCTCAGGCGCCGTCCGCCTCCCAGTCGATGCGGGGGAGCGGGCGGACCACCAGGGTGGCCCCGTCGATGCGCAGGACGGTCACCTCGTCGCCGGGGGCGACGTCGGGCGCCCCGGGCTCGACGCGGGCGGACCAGGTGTCGCCGTCGACGGCGAGCGTGCCGGCGTCGCCGGTGATCGCGCCCTGGGCCGCGACGCGACGCCCCGGGAGCGTGTCCAGGTAGGAGGCGCCGGCGCCGGTGTCCTTGCGCAGGTGGCGCAGGGCGACGGGGCGCACGGCGGCGAGCATCAGCAGGGCGACGGCGGCGAACGCCGCGAGCTGGAGCGCCAGCGGGCCGCCCACGAGCGCGACCACCCCCGCCGCGCCGGCCCCGGCGGCGATCATCAGGAAGACGAGGTCGAGGGTCAGCAGCTCGACGCCGGCCAGGCCGGCGGCCAGCACCAGCCACAGCCAGCCCGCGTTCGCCTCGATCCACTCCATGCGTGCGCTCCCCTCCGTGTCGGGTGCGCGGACGGGTCTGCCGCGCGTCGACGTGTGATCCCCATCCTGCCCTACGCAGTGGCGTTGGACACAGCGTGTCCCCAGGCGGTCCTGGAAGTCGGGAGCTACCGCCCGGTAATGTGAGCTGCATGACATCTTCACCCGTCGCGGTCTCGCCCCTGCTCCAGCCGATCACCCTGGGCCCCCTCACGCTGCCCAACCGGGTGGTCATGGCCTCGATGCACATGGGACTGGAGGATCGGCACGACGACCTGCCGCAGCTGGCGGCGTTCTACGCGGAGCGGGCACGCGGCGGCGTCGGACTCATCGTCACCGGCGGCCTGGGCGTCGTCCCCGAGGGCACGGTGACGCTGGGCGGGGGGATGCTCGCCAGCGAGGAGGACGCGCGCGCCCATCGCGTCGTCACGGACGCCGTCCACGCCGCCGGGGGCAGGATCCTCGCCCAGCTGCTGCACGCGGGACGCTACGCCCCCAGCCCCGACCTGGTCTCGGCCTCCGCGGTGCGAGCGCCGATCTCGCGGCACACGCCCCGGGAGATGACGGCCGCGGACATCGAGCGGACCGTGAACGCGTTCGCACGCGCGGCCACGTTGGCCCTGGAGGCCGGATACGACGGCGTGGAGATCATGGCCTCGGAGGGCTACCTCCTCAACCAGTTCCTCGCCCCGGCGACGAACCGACGCGCGGACGAGTACGGGGGCGACGCCGAGCGCCGACGCCGGTTCCCGGTCGCGGTGGTCGCGGCCGTGCGCGAGGCGCTGGGGGAGCGCGGCGTGCTCTCGGTGCGCACCTCGGCGGCGGACCTCGTCCCCGACGGGCAGACGCGCGCGGAGATCGCGGACACCGCCCGGGCCTTCGAGGCCGCCGGAGCGGACGTCCTGATGACCGGCATCGGGTGGCACGAGTCGCGTGTGCCGACCATCGTGACCTCCGTGCCGCGCGCCGCGTTCCTGGCCGCCTCGGCTGACCTGACCGCCGCCGTCGACATCCCCGTGATCGCCTCCAACCGGCTGACCACCCCCGCCGAGGCGGAGGAGGCGCTGACGTCCGGGGCCGCCGCGCTCGTCGGGCTGGCCCGGCCCCTGCTGGCGGACCCCGACTGGATGGCCGCGATCGGCGACCCGCGCGCTCGGACCCTGACCCCGTGCATCGCCTGCAACCAGGCCTGCCTCGACCACGTGTTCACCGGGGCCAAGGTCTCGTGCCTGATGAACCCCCGCGCCGGGCGGGAGACGGAGCCGGAGTACGCCGCGCCCGTCCCGGTGGCCCTCGGCCGCCGGCGCCGGATCGCCGTGGTCGGTGCCGGGCCGGCGGGCCTCACGGCGGCGGAGCGTGCGGCCCGGTTCGGGCACGAGGTCACCCTGTTCGACCGGCACGCCGAGCCCGGCGGCCAGTTCCGGCTCGCCCGGCGCATCCCCGGCAAGGAGGAGTTCGGTCCCGCGCTGGAGCACCTGGCGGCCCGCGCGGCGGCGTCCGGGGTGACGCTCGTGACCGGGGAGGAGGTATCCGCACAGACACTCCTGACCGACGACGGGCGGCCGGGTTACGACGAGGTGCTCCTCACCACCGGCGTGCGGCCCCGGCCCGTCGCTCTGCCCGGGACGGGGGAGCCGGGCGCGCCCGCCGTCCATGCCTATGACGACGTGGTCCTGGGGCACGTCGACGTCGGCCCGCGCGTCGCGGTGATCGGCGCCGGCGGCGTGGGCGTGGATGTCGCCGAGGCCCTGGCGGCCGGCACGGAACGGCCGGACGGGACACCCGAGACGCAGGAGCACTGGCGGGCCCGCTGGGGCGTGGCACTGACCTCTCAGACGCCGGGCCAGCTGGCGAAGCCGGCCGCGGCCGACCCCGGACGCGAGGTCCACCTGCTCCAGCGCAGCCCCGGACCGATCGGCGTGCGACTGCGCCCCACCACCGGCTGGGTGCACCGCGCCGAGCTGCGGCGGCACGGGGTCCACCTGCACTCCGGTGTGACCTACGAGGGCCTCGGCCCCGACGGCCTGCGCGTGACCGCGCCGTCCCCGGAGGACCCCGAGGCCCGCGTGGCGCTGACCCTGGACGTGACGGACGTCGTCGTGTGCG
The DNA here is from genome assembly GCF_017168505.1 of Micrococcus sp. KRD077. Taxonomy (NCBI): domain Bacteria; kingdom Bacillati; phylum Actinomycetota; class Actinomycetes; order Micrococcales; family Micrococcaceae; genus Micrococcus; species Micrococcus sp. KRD077. Next base: position 8,871 of record NZ_JABFAZ010000009.1, read on the forward strand.
CCGGGCAGGAGTCCGAGACGGATCTCGTCGAGGACCTGGTGGCTGCGGGCTACGCGCCGGAGGCGGTGCGCCTGATCGGTGGCGCGGCCGAAGCCCGCGAGCTCGACGCCTACCGGGCCATGGACCACGCCGTGCGGGCCGTGCAGGGCTGAGCCGCGCCGCCGGCCGGCGGGCCCTCCCGGGCGGACGACGTCGGGGCTACGGTCGGGGCATGGCTCTCATCTACACCGCACGCCTGGACCCGGACAAGCCCGAATGGATCCGCCGCCGCCTCGTGGCGCACGGACTGCCCGAGGACGTGACCGCCGAGAAGGTCGGCTCGTACCGGTTCGACGATCCCACCGGCGAGATCGGCGTCGAGTCGATGCTCGTGCGCGTGGGGGACCGGCTCTACCAGACTGCGTTCGCCTACCGAGGCGACGCACCCGCCGAGGGGGACGTCGTGGCCGAGGTGGAGCACTCCGTCCTGGGACACCGCTGGGTCGTGGACGCCGCCACCGACCCGGACGCGCGCCGTATCCTCGCGGCCGCCGTGCGCGGCGAGATCCCGCAGGCCCGGCTCGAGATGCATGACGAGTCCGGGACCTACCTCGAGACGCGCGCCCCGGATCTCACCCTCCGCGTGATCGGCGCCGATGCGACGGGGGAGCTCGAGGTGCCGGTCGAGCTGTCGGAGACGGGCGAGGCGGACGTCGACGGCCCGCGGTGCCTCATCGCCGAGGGAGACGGTGTGCGGGCCGTCGTCGCGCGTCTTACCTGAGGGGCGGTCCGCGCGGTCAGAGGCCGCGCGGACCCCAGGACCGCAGCCGGCGATGGCTGGTGAGCGACATGTACAGCGCGATGCACCAGCCGAGGACGGTCCACCCGGTGAGCAGGTTCACCCAGAACACCGCCCACACGGTGGACGCGCTGGTCGGTCATGATCGTCATGGGTCCAGGCTACGCGCGAGACCCGCCGCGCGGCGCCCCGCCTGCCGTTCTGTGGTGCGCCGATAATGTACATTATGTCAACTAGCCCGTTCTTCGCCTCCCCTTCGGAGGCCGCCTGCACGGCACGCGCCACATCGGGACCTGGCCCAGGAGGTCGCGCCGGCTGACGCCGGCGCCGCGTGCCGGGGATTCACTCCCCCGGGTCTGTGGACAGCCGGTCCAGCAACGGCAGGACGGCCGCCACCGCCGTCCGGCTCTCGTGCCAGAGCCCGTGTCGCAACCGGGAATGGACGGCCTGCTGACTGATCCCGAGCTCGGCCGCCGCCTCTCGCTGACTGGCGCCGGCTTCGACCAGCCGTCCCGCCGCGTGCTGATCAGCGGACCGGCGCCGTTCCACCGTGGCGACCAGCTGCAGGGTGGCCTCCGCACAGCGCAGATCAGCCTCTCCGCCGGCCTCCGCGGCGCGGCCCGGGCCACGTCCGTGCGGCAGCACCAGCCGTCCCGGTGCCCGCCGGGCGCGTCGTCGCTCGGCTGGAGTCAGGTGTGATAACGATGAGTTTTTGTCGGAGGCACCCTCGGGATTCAGCAGCACCGCCCAGGACCCGGTCCGCACGGCCCACAGCGCCAGGCCCACCGCAGCCGTCATGTCGTCGAGGACGACGGCCAGCTCGCCGTCGTGCGACGCCGCCTCGCCGTCCGGGTCGGATTGGTCGACACGCCACGCCGCCGAGGTCACAGCCGCGTCCGGGCGGGGATCGTCGAGCAGCGCCGCTGCCAGACGTCGGGCGTCGTCGGCCGTGGCGGCGGTCGGTCGGATGGGCACCAGATGCACGGACACCATACAGAGAGCCTATCTCTGACAATTGTCCTGTCTTGTCGTAGGGCGCGTCCGCCGAGCCGCCCCTGGCCGGACGCTGCGTCCGGACGAGTCGGTGGGCCAGACTGGATGCATGACGTCCTCCCCCTCCGCCCGTCGTGCCGTGCCCGCCGAGCACCGTGACCCGCGCGGCGCCCTGCCGGCGCTGTCCGTCGACCTCCTGCTCACCCTCCTCTTCGTGGCCCTGGGCCAGGGGCAGCACGCGACAGAGCGCGGGCCGCTGGGGCTGCTGGTCACGGCGGCGCCGTTCCTGGCGGGCCTCCTCCTCATGACCGGGCTGACCGCCGGACACCGGACCTGGGCCCGCGTGTGGCCCCACGGCGTGATCGTGTGGCTGGGGACCGTCGCCGTCGGGATGGTCCTACGCGTGGCCTTCGGCCTCGGTGGCGCACCCGTGTCCTTCGTGCTCGTGGCGCTCGGGGTGCTGGGCGTCCTGCTCCTGGGCCGCCGGGCCGTGACCGCCTGGCTGGTGCGCCGCACCCGGAGGTGAGGGCCCGGCGCGCAGCTAGGATCATCCCGGACACCGGACCCACAGCATCGAGGAAATGAGGACCGCCCGTGGTCACCGCCATCGTCTTGATCAAGACCGACAAATCCAGCATCCCGGAGACCGCCGAGACCCTCGCCGCGCTCGAGGGGGTCGGGTCGGTCTACTCCGTGACCGGCGCGTGGGACCTGGTGGCGATGGTCAAGGTGCGCCGCTACGAGGACCTCGCCGACGTGATCGCCGACCACCTCTCCAAGGTCGACGGGATCCAGGACACCGAGACCATGCTGGCCTTCCGGACCTACTCGTCCGAGGACCTCGGCGAGGGATGGGCGCTCGGCTTCGACTCCTGAGCGTCCTCCCCACGACGGGCCCCACCTCGCTGGCGAGGGCCCGTCGTCGCACCATCAGGACCGGGAGAAGGCGACCCAGCGGTCCAGGACGTCACGCGCGGCGCCGGAGTCGATCGACTCGGCGGCCCGCGTCATGTTGGCCGCCAGTCGCTCCATCAGCGGAGCGTCCGCGTCGCGGTCCCAGGCCGTCAGGCCCGCGGCCGCGTTGAGGAGGACGGCGTCGCGGATCGGGCCCTTCTCCCCCGCCAGCAGAGCGCGGACGAGGGTCGCGTTGTAGGCGCCGTCCCGCCCGGCCAGAGCCTGGACGGGGGCCAGGTCGATGCCCAGCTCCCGGGGATCGAGCTCGTGGGTGCGCACACCGTCCCGGACCTCCATGACGGTCGACGGCCCCGACGTCGTGATCTTGTCCCGGCCGTCCGCCCCGCGGAAGACGAAGCCGCGCACCCCCCGGTCCGCGAGCACCTGGGCGAGCAGCGGGACCATGGCCTCGCTCGAGCAGCCCAGGGCCTGGGCGGTGACCTGGGCCGGATTGCTCAGCGGGCCGAGGAAGTTGAACACGGTGGGCACGCCGAGCTGCTTGCGCACCGGGGCCACGTACTTCATGGACGGGTGGTAGTTCTGGGCGAAGAGGAACGTGATGCCCACGGCCTCGGCGCACTCCTCGGCCTTCCGGGCCGGCATGGACAGGTCCACACCGAGGGCCTCGATCACGTCGGCCGCGCCGGCCGTGGACGAGGCGCCGCGGTTCCCGTGCTTGACGATCCGCGCGCCCGCGCCGGCGGCCACGAGCGAGGACATCGTGGACAGGTTCACGGTGCCCAGGCGGTCGCCGCCCGTGCCCACGACGTCGAGGGTCTCCCCCGGCACGTGCACCGGGTTCGCCGCCTGCACCATCGCCTCGGTCAGGCCACGCAGCTCCGGCACCGTCACCCCCTTGGCGGCCAGGGCGAGGAGGAATCCGCCCACCTGCCCCTCGGTGGCATCGCCGGCCATCATCTCCCCCATGGCCCACGCGGCGACGTCGTCGCTGAGGTCCTCACCGACGGTGAGGGCGCGGAAGACCTCCGGCCAGGAGGTCCCCAGGACTGCTGCGGTGTTCTCGGGGGTGCTCACGCACTGAGCCTAGCGGCCCGGCCGCACCCGGCACCGCGTCGTGTCATGCGCCGCCCGCCGTGAACCTGGACATCCCCTGGACGCCAGCCCCCGACTGACACTGAAACCCCCCGACGGTGCTGACGACCTGTCCTGCGACACGGTAGGTTCGATTTACCGCCCGGGCGGTGTTTGGGGCCATAATGGCTGGGTGACCACAGCTAACCCCACTCTCCATCAGCCCACCACGGGGCTCCCGAGCCGGCCGAACATGGTGCAGGTCGGGACCATGGTGTGGCTTGCCAGCGAGCTCATGTTCTTCGGTGGGCTCTTCGCCATGTACTTCACCCTTCGCTCCACGTCTCCGGAGCTCTGGGCCGAGCACACCGCGATCCTCAACGTCCCGCTCGCCGCGGTGAACACGACGATCCTGGTGCTCTCCTCCGTCACCGCCCAGTTCGGCGTCCTCGCCGCCGAGCGCCTTCAGCCCCGCCGCACCGGCGGCTTCCTGCAGTTCGGGAAGTGGGGCATGGTCGAGTGGTTCATCCTGACCTTCATCATGGGCTCGATCTTCGTGGCGGTGCAGTCCTACGAGTACGCGGTCCTCGTCTCCGAGGGTGTGACCGTCGCGGCGAACGCGTACGGCTCGGCGTTCTACATCACCACCGGCTTCCACGCCATCCACGTGACCGGTGGCCTGATCGCGTTCCTCTTCATCATCGGCCGCGCCTACATGGCCCGCCGCTTCGGCCACCACGAGGCCACGTCGGCGATCGTCGTGTCCTACTACTGGCACTTCGTGGACGTCGTCTGGATCGCCCTGTTCTTCATCGTCTACTTCCTGAAGTAAGACGACCCCCACTCACCGCACCGACTTCAGGCCAGGGCCGGCAGCATGAGCGGCCCGCCCCGGAAGAGAACGATAGGAAACCCTCGTGAAGGCACTTTCGCAGAACCGACGCCATCCCCTGATGGGGCTGGCGCTCCTCCTGCTGGGACTCCTGGTGACCGGCGGACTGTACTCCGTCGCGAGCACCGTGAACCAGGCGCAGGCGGCCACGCAGGTCACCGCGGCCGCCTCGGCTGATGACATCTCCGAGGGCGAGAAGCTCTTCAACGCGAACTGCGCCTCGTGCCACGGCACGGGTGCCGCGGGGGGTCCCTCCGGCCCGTCCCTGATCGGTGTCGGCGCCGCCTCCGTCGACTTCCAGGTGGGCACCGGCCGCATGCCGATGCAGATGAACGGCCCGCAGGCCCCGGCCAAACCGAACCAGTTCAACGAGGAGCAGACCGCTCAGCTCGCCGCCTACGTCGCCTCCCTCGGCGCCGGCCCGGCCATCCCAGAGGACGAGTACCTGGATGTGAACCACGAGGACGTGGACATCACCCGTGGCGGCGACCTGTTCCGCATCAACTGCGCCATGTGCCACAACGCGGCTGCGGCCGGCGGTGCGCTCACCCGCGGCAAGTACGCCCCGTCTCTGCAGGGCGTGGACGAGAAGCACATCTACGAGGCCATGGAGACCGGCCCGCAGAACATGCCGGTGTTCTCCGACTCGAACATCAAGCCCGAGGACAAGCGCGACATCATCGCCTACCTCAAGACCATCGAGAACCAGGGCTCCCCCGGCGGCCTCACCCTCGGCTCGCTCGGCCCCGTCTCCGAGGGCCTGTTCATCTGGACCGCGGGCCTGGCGCTGATCATCGGCTTCATGGTCTGGCTCACCAGCCGATCCTCCTGATCCCATCGGCGCAGGCGCGCCGACCACCCGTCATCGACATTCATCACTCGAGTAAAGGAAACAGGACATATGGGCGAGAAAGGCTTTGAAGGGACCGAGCACCGCTCGGGTTCCCTCGAGCACGCCGGCGAGGACGCGCCCCGGTACGCGATCGACAACCCGGGCCTGCCTCCGCACCGTCCGCGCCTGGCCGATGAGGATCCGAAGGCCGCGAAGCGCGCCGAGCGTCAGGTCTCGGTCATGTTCCTCATCTCCATCGTGGGCACGGTGCTCTTCTTCATCGGCTACTTCGGTGTGGGGCAGATCGGCAACGGTGAGGCGTTCAGCAAGATCTACCTGCAGAACCTGCTGCTCGGCCTGGGCACCGCCCTCGCCATGTTCGGCATCGGCATCGGCGTGGTGCACTGGGCCAAGACCCTGATGCCGGACCACGAGACCGTGGAGGACCGTCACGAGATCCGCTCGGAGGACGACCGCGTGGCCGCCACCGGGATGATCTCCGAGATCCTGGACGAGTCGCAGATCAAGCGCCGCCCCCTGCTGCGCAACACCCTGATCGGCGCCGCCCTGCTGGCCCCCCTGCCGTTCATCGCCGTGTTCCGCGATCTGGACGACTCGGACAATTTCTCGGACCAGGAGGCTCACAACTTCGGCCCTGAGCGTCTGCGCCACACCATGTGGGCCGAGGGCGTGCGCCTCGTGCGCGACCCCACCGGCTCCCCCATCAAGGCCTCGGACGTCACGCTCGGCTCCGCCGTGCACGTCATCCCCGACGGCCTGAACGACCTGGGCCCTGACAAGCTCAACCAGAAGGCCAAGGCCGTCGTCCTGCTCATGCGCCTCGACCCGGCCAAGGTGAAGATCACCCCGGGTCGCGAGGACTGGAACGTGGACGGGATCTTCGCCTACTCCAAGGTCTGCACGCACGTGGGCTGCCCGATCGCCCTGTACGAGCAGCACACCCACCACCTGCTCTGCCCCTGCCACCAGTCGACCTTCGACCTGACGCAGGAGTGCAAGGTCATCTTCGGCCCGGCCAGCCACGCGCTGCCGCAGCTGCCGATCACCGTGGACGACGAGGGCTACCTCGTGGCCCAGAGCGATTTCCATGAGCCCGTCGGGCCTGTCTACTGGGAGCGTGGCTGACACCTATGAGCACCACCGTGAATGAGTTCCAGCCGGCGACCACGACCGGCCGCATCGCCAACTTCGTCGACACCCGCATGGGCATGTCGCCGATCGTGAAGTTCTTCGGCCGCAAGATCTTCCCGGACCACTGGACGTTCATGTTCGGCGAGGTCGCCCTGTACAGCTTCGTCATCCTGCTGCTGTCCGGCGCGTTCCTCACCCTCTTCTTCGACCCCTCCATGTCGGAGGTCGTCTACGACGGGGCCTACGCCCCGCTGCGCGGCATCGAGATGTCCGCGGCCTACGCCTCGACCCTGGACATCTCGTTCGACGTGCGCGGCGGCCTGTTCATGCGCCAGCTGCACCACTGGGCGGCGCTGATGTTCGTGGCGGCCATGTCCGTCCACATGCTGCGCGTGTTCTTCACCGGCGCGTTCCGTCGCCCGCGTGAGCTGAACTGGCTGGTCGGCTGCTTCCTGCTGATGGCCGGCTGGGCCGCCGGCTTCACCGGCTACTCCCTGCCCGACGAGGTGCTCTCCGGCAACGGCCTGCGCATCATCGACGGCATCCTGAAGTCGCTGCCGCTGGTGGGCACGTACCTCTCCGCCTTCTTCTTCGGCGGCGAGTTCCCCGGCCACTCGGTCATCGGCCGCCTGTACGCCCTGCACATCATGATCGTGCCGGCCGCCATCCTGCTGCTGATCGGCATCCACCTGTTCATGGTCGTCGTGCACAAGCACACCCAGTACCCGGGCCCGGGCCGCACCGAGGACAACGTGGTCGGCTACCCGGTGGGCCCCGTGTACGCGGCCAAGGCCGGCGGCTTCTTCTTCATCGTGTTCGGTGTGCTCGCGCTCATCGCCTCCACGGTGACGATCAACGCCAACTGGAACTACGGCCCGTACGATCCGTCCCCGGTGCAGGCCGGCACCCAGCCCGACTGGTACATCGGCGTGTTCGACGGCGCCCTGCGCCTCATGCCGGGCATGATCGGCGACTACTCCTTCCTCTGGAACATCCCGATGCCGTGGGGCTCCTCGGTGTCCCTGCCCATGGGCGTGCTCGTGCCGCTGATCCCGGTCGGCGTCCTGCTCGTCGGCATGTGCACCTGGCCCTGGATCGAGCGGTGGATCACCAAGGACAACACTGAGCACCACCTGCTCGACCGTCCGCGCAACGCCCCGGCCCGCACGGGCATCGGCGTGGCCGCCGTCGTCTGGTACTGCGTCATGTGGGCGGCCGCGTCCTCGGACCTCATCGCCACCCACTTCCGCCTCTCCCTGAACGACGTGCTGTACGTGCTGCGCGCGCTGTTCTTCCTCGGCCCGGTGATCGCCTTCATCGTCACCCGCCGCATCTGCCTCTCCCTGCAGCGCAAGGACCGTGAGCTCGTGCTCCACGGCCACGAGGCCGGTGTCATCGAGATGTCCCCCGAGGGCGGCTTCCACGAGCGGCACCGTCAGCTCACCGACTACGAGCTGTACCGCCTGGTGTCCTTCGAGGATCGTCGCCCGGTGCCGGCCATCCCCGGCCGCAACGGCAAGGTGGGCATGCTGGAGAAGGCCCGTGCCGGCCTGAACCGCATGTTCTACCAGGATCGCGTCGCCCCGGTCTCCCGCGAGGAGCTGGTGGAGGCCCGCACCCACGGCCAGCACGGCCACGAGGAGCACCCCGTCGAGCTCGAGCACGGCTCGCACGCCCCTCACCTGGATCGCTGATCCCGAGCGGCTGATTCCCTGACGAAGGGCCCCACGCACCATGGTGCGTGGGGCCCTTCGACGTTCCCAGGGTGACCTCGAGGACGCGCTGCCCTGAGCAGCCCCGACGCCGCGGCGCGCATCGGCCCGCATGGACGGCGAAGGGTTCAGGCCCGCCGGTCCCGGGCCACCCCCGTGGGCCTGCCCAGCGTTTCCCGCCAGCCTGGGACGTGCCCGGCCCCTGCTGACGGCCACGTGCCCGGTTCCGGACTCCCAGGTGCCGCGGGCCCGTGCCCGACGGTGTGTCCTGGCGGCGGGGGCTGTCCCGGCAGGGTGGCCATCCGCCACCCCTGGGCCCCGAGATGGACGACGGCCCGGATGCAGGCCACGGCGTCACGGTCAACATGGTGGGCACCGGTGCAGAGCCAAGCCGTACTCCGCTGCACCGATGCACCGATGCACCGATGCACCGATGGTGATGATGAGGCCCATCGCCGCAACCACCGGCCAGCCCTTTCTTCCTGACCGAGGAGCTGTCGACAGTGCGTGGCAGGTGCCCGTGCGGACGCGGCCACGGGCTCTCCGGAGGCCGGGCCGGCCCCGCCCCCTCGGACGGTGCAGAGGGGGCGGAGGGGGCCTCGTCCGGCGCCCACCGAAAGTGTCACCCTCACCTCGCCACGTGGACCGTCACAAGCGACGGCCCTGCTGGCCTGCACCCCGTGCGACTCCCCTGCCCGGTCTCTACGTGACGAGGCTCGTTCCGGCCGCTGAGAGCGGCGTAGGAGTCGCGGGCACGGGCATCAACGGGACGCGCGACGGGACGGCCCATTCAAGTGCCGCCGCGGCACGCAGACGTCGTCATGGGCAGCGCGGTGAGGCGCTCCTGGCGCGCCGCTGACTCTGCGCGGCGGTCGATGCCCGGGCCTACGCAGACCACGAGACAGCGGGACGGGCCACCAGGCGAACCCTTCACCCGGGCACCACGCCTGGCCCCCGAGCGGCGAGTAGGCCGGTCGCCGTGACCGGCCCCGCGGCGCAGGAGCTGGCTGCCCGCGACGGCGCCGTGTCGCTCCGCAGCACACGCGGCATGAAAACGCCGCAGGCCGGACCCCAAGGGGTCCGGCCTGCGGCGTTCGACGACGGTCGGGTCAGTGGGCGTACTTGCCCCGAGAGAACTCGTAGACCCACCCGAAGGTGAAGTAGGCGCCCGCGATGACGCCGATGATGAAGATCCACCAGCCGACGGCCAGACCGGTCACGATGATCGCGCAGGCCAGGCCGAGGCCCAGCGGCCACCAGCTCCAGGGAGCGAAGGTGCCGTAGGTGCCGGCGTAGTCGGCGATCTGGCCGTCCGCATCATCGGCGGGCCCGACGCCGTACTTCCGCTCGGTGACGTTCAGGTACCACGCGATCATCCAGGACATCCCGCCCACGGCGTAGATGGCCGGGATGCCTGCCCACTCGGTCCACTCGACCCAGAACCCGTAGAGGGTGGCGGCTGCGATGAAGAACAGGCCGATGATCCAGAAGATGTTGGCTGCGACCTTCACTGGGCGACCTTCTCTCCGAAGGCCTCAGACGTGTTCTGAGGCGAGTGCGGGAAGAGCTCCGGGTGGTGCAGATCCAGCGCCGGACGCTCGGAGCGGATGCGCGGCAGGGAGTGGAAGTTGTGCCGCGGCGGCGGGCACGAAGTGGTCCACTCGAGCGAGGCGCCGAAGCCCCACGGGTCGTCCACGGTGACCTTCTTGCCATAGCGCGAGGTGATGTAGACGTTCCAGAAGAACGGGATCAGCGACGCGCCGAGAACGAAGGAGAACACCGAGGAGAACGCGTTCATCGCCTGGAAGCTGTCCTCCACCATGTAGTCCGCGTAGCGACGGGGCATGCCGATGACACCGAGCCAGTGCTGGATCAGGAACGTGCCGTGGAAGCCCACGAACAGCATCCAGAACTGGATCTTGCCGAGACGCTCGTTCAGCATCTTGCCGGTGAACTTCGGCCACCAGAAGAAGAAGCCGGCGAACATCGCGAACACCACGGTGCCGAAGACGACGTAGTGGAAGTGCGCCACGACGAAGTACGTGTCGGACACCTGGAAGTCCAGGGGCGGCGACGCCAGGATGACGCCGGTCAGGCCACCGAACAGGAAGGTGACCATGAAGCCGAGCGTCCACAGCATCGGGGTCTCGAAGGTGATCGAACCGCGCCACATGGTGCCGATCCAGTTCACGAACTTCACGCCGGTCGGGACCGCGATGAGCATGGTCATTACGGAGAAGAACGGCAGGAGCACGGCGCCGGTCACGTACATGTGGTGCGCCCACACCGTCACGGAGAGCGCGGCGATCGCCGTCGTCGCGAACACGATGGACTTGTAACCGAAGATCGGCTTGCGGGAGAACACCGGGATGATCTCCGACACGACGCCGAAGAACGGCAGGGCGATGATGTACACCTCGGGGTGGCCGAAGAACCAGAAGAGGTGCTGCCACAGGATGGCGCCGCCGTTCTCCGGGTTGAAGATGTGGCCGCCGAAGCGACGGTCCAGGCCCAGCGCGAAGAGCGCGGCGGCCAGCGGCGGGAACGCCATCATGATCAGGATGCCGGTGATGAGCGTGTTCCACGTGAAGATCGGCATGCGCCACATCGTCATGCCAGGAGCACGCATCGTCAGGATCGTGGTGATGAAGTTGACGCCGCCCATGATCGTGCCGAAGCCCTGGAGGACCAGACCGAACACCCAGAGGTCACCGCCGACGCCCGGCGAGTACGTGGTGTTGGAGAGCGGGGCGTAGGCGAACCAGCCGAACGAGGCCGCACCCTGCGGGGTGAGGAAGCCGGCGGTCGCGATGAGCGAGCCGAACAGGAAGAACCAGAACGCCAGGGCGTTCAGACGCGGGAAGGACACGTCCGGAGCGCCGATCTGCAGCGGCACCAGCACGTTGGCGAAGCCCACGAAGAGCGGGGTCGCGAACATGAGCAGCATGAGCGTGCCGTGCATGGTGAACAGCTGGTTGTACTGCTCCTTCGTCTGCAGGATCTGCATGCCGGGCTCGAAGAGCTCCGCGCGGATCATGAGGGCCATGACGCCGCCGATGCAGAAGAAGATGAAGGACGTGATCAGGTACATGTACCCGAGCACCTTGTGGTCGGTCGTCGTCAGCCAGCTGACGACGATCTTGCCCAGCGAACGGGGCACCACACGAGGCTGCGCCTGTGAGCGCACCTCATCCGTTGCGTACTCGTAAGTGGTCATCAGTGGCTACCTCCACCGCGGGGGGTCTGGAGATCGCGCTCCATCGTCCCGGCGCCGTCAGGGTTGTTGTTGGGGTTGCGGCTGTACTCTTCGCCCACCTGACCCGGCTCCATCTCCTCGAGGCGGTCCACGAACTCGGCCTCGTCCACGACCTCGACGTTGAAGAGCATCTCGGAGTGGTACTCGCCGCACAGCTCGGCGCACTTGCCGTCGTAGCTGCCCAGCTCCTGGGGGGTCAGGTAGAGGTGGTTGGTCTTGCCGGGGATCATGTCGCGCTTCTGGAGGAACTGCGGGATCCAGAAGGAGTGCGCCACGTCGCGGGACTTCAGCTCGAAGTGCACCGGCACGTCGTTCGGCAGGTACAGGACCGGAAGGGTGTCACGCACGCCCTCGGTGCCGTCCAGCTGGGCCTGGATGCCGGAGTAGTGGGCCTCGATGACCTCGCCGTTCTCCTGCTCGTAGGAGTAGTTGAAGTCCCAGGACCACTGCTTGCCGTACACGGTGACGGTCAGCGGCGAGTCGTCCACGGGGCGGTCGACCTCGGTCTGGACGCGGTCGGTGAAGCCCCAGAGGGTGAAGACCGTCAGGATCGGGATGGCCGTGAACATGGTCTCGAGCGGCACGTTGTAGGCCGTCTGCTTCGGGAAGCCCTGGTCGTTCTTGCGGCGGCGGTAGGCCACCATGCACCAGATCATGGCGCCCCAGACGAGCAGGCCGACGACCATGGCCGCGATCCAGGAGTTCACCCACAGGTCGGTGAGCTGGGCGTTGTGGTTGGTGGTGTCCCGGGTGCCGGGGTACCAGCCGCGCTGGACCTCTGCCGAACAGCCGGTCAGCACCAGGAGCGCCGTGGTGCCCACGGCACCGGCGGTCCAGCGGCGGCGAGTCCGACGTCCGGCGTCATTCTGTGCTCTCACAGACGGCCTTCCTCTTCATCTCGTGTGCGAGGGGCGTCCCCGCTCCCCCGGCGATTCGGCGACTTCTCGCAGCGTCCTCGCAGGGAGCACGGGTATGCCCTGATGATTCAGAGCCAGTCTACGCCGAAACGCGCGGATTCTCCGCACCGTGACACGTGCCGATCGTGTCTGGGAGTCGGGTCCGAGCATCCTGGGCACGGTGCCCGGGCACGACGACGGCGGGCCGACCGAGGCCGACCCGCCGGTTCGTGGTCCGAGGCGCTCCGGGCGCCCGCAGATCAGTGGAAGGAGTCGCCGCAGGCGCAGGAGCCGCCCGCGTTGGGGTTGTCGATCGTGAAGCCCTGCTTCGAGATGGTGTCCTCGAAGTCGATGGTCGCGCCCATGAGATAGGGCACGCTCATCTTGTCGACGATCACCTCGACCCCGTCGTAGTCACGGACGGTGTCGCCGTCGAGGACGCGCTCGTCGAAGTAGAGCTGATAGATCAGGCCGGAGCAGCCGCCCGGCTGCACGGCGACGCGCAGCCGCAGGTCCGTGCGACCCTCCTGCTCGAGCAGCGAGCGCACCTTGCCGGCCGCCACGTCGGTCAGCTCGACCTCGTGCGGGGGCAGGCCCTCGGCGTCCTGGGTTGCGCCGATCTCGACGCCGGTCTCCTCTGCGGACAGAGCCATCGTGACCTCCTCAGATCATGGGGCGCGGACGGGGCCGTCACGCGCGTGTGGTCTCCCGGGCAACACTAGCCGCCCACGGGGCATTCCCGGCCCGCCGCACCGACGGGCCGGGCGGCGCTCACGCGGAGAGCCGCGCGAGCCAGAGCGCCTCGGCCACGACGGCCCGCTTGAAGTCGTCGATGTGCAGCGACTCGTTGGCCGAGTGCGCCCGCGTGTCCGGGTCCTCCACGCCCGTGATGAGGAGGGTGGCCTCCGGGAAGACCTCGGCGAGGTCCGCGGTGAACGGGATGGAGCCGCCCATGCCGATCGCCCGGGGCTCGACGCCCCAGGCGTCCTCCAGGGCGGCCATCATCGCGGCCGCGGCGGGGGCCGAGGTGTCCGTCGTGAACGGCTGACCGAACTCCCCCTCGGTGACCGTGATCTCCGCGCCGAGCACCGCCGCGGACTGCGCCTCCAGGTGGGTGCGCAGCGCCTCGAAGGCCTCCGCGGGCTCCATGCCGGGGCCCAGGCGCAGCGAGAACTTCGCGCGCGCCGCGGGCTGGATCGTGTTCGAGGACTCCGCGACCGAGGGCGCGTCGATCCCGATGATGCTCAGCGCGGGAGCGTTCCACAGCCGGTCCGCGACCGGGCCGCGGCCGGCCAGGGTCACCCCGTCCAGCACGCCCGCGTCCGCACGGAAGACGTCCTCGGGGTAGTCCAGGCCCGCGGTCTGCCGCGGCTCGAGGCCGGGCACGGCGACCGCGCCGTCCGCGTCGTGGAGCGTGGCGATCAGCCGCGAGAGCAGGACGACGGCGTCCAGGACCGGCCCGCCGAACATGCCGGAGTGCACGGCGTGGTCGAGCACCCGGACGGTCACCGTGCCGTCCACCAGCCCGCGCAGGGAGGTGGTCAGCGCGGGCTCCCCCACAGCCCAGTTGGACGAGTCCGCGACCACGATCGCGTCGGCGTCGAGGCGCGCCCGGTGCTTCTCCAGGAAGGTGCGGAAGGTGGGCGAGCCGGCCTCCTCCTCGCCCTCGATGAAGACGCGGACGCCGACGCCGGCGTCGGGCAGGACGTCCCGCAGGGCGGCGAGGGCGGCGAGGTGGACCATGATGCCGGCCTTGTCGTCGGCGGCGCCGCGGCCGTACAGCCGCCCGCCGCGCTCGGTGGCCACGAGCGGCGGGGTGTCCCAGAGGTCCTCGTCCCCGATCGGCTGCACGTCATGATGGGCATAAAACAAGACAGTGGGCTTGTCAGAGGTGCCGGGCTTCTCGCCGATCACCGCCGGCCCGCCGGGCCGGTCGTCGTCGCGGATCTCGGACACAATCTCTACATCCTGCAGGCCCGCCTCGCGCAGCAGGCCCGCGACGGCCTCCGCGGACCGCTCGAGCTGGGCGCGGTCCGCGGAGTCCCAGGCGATGCCCGGGATCGCCACGAGGTCGGTGAGGGTCTGGAGGGTCGTCAGGAAACGGGCCTCGACGGCCTCACGGACGGCGGAGACGAGGGCCGCGTCCTGCGGCGCACGGGAGGTGATGTCAGTCATGACGGCCAGCGTAGACGGCGGCCGGGCCGAGGGCCGCGCCTCCGGCCAGGCCGGACGCGCCCCACCACTAGACTGGACGGGTGTTCAAGCGAGACAAGACCCCCGAGACCGCGCCCGCCCCCTCGACTCACGGCTCCTCGGCCGCTCCCGCCGAGGGCGCCGCCGTGGCCGAGGCCGGGCCGCGCGACCGCTCGCAGGGCAAGAAGGGCCCGACTCCACGGCGCCGCGACCAGGAGGCCGCGCGCCGTCGCACCCTGGTCCCCGAAGATCGCAAGGCGGCCCGCAAGGCCGAGCGTCAGGCGATGGCCCAGGAGCGGATGCGCCAGCGCGCCGCGCTGGAGACCGGGGACGAGCGCGGCCTCCCGGCACGCGACAAGGGACCGCAGAAGCGCTGGGTCCGTGACTACGTGGACGCGCGCACCGGCATCGGCGAGTGGCTCATGCCCGTCGTCTTCGCCTACGTCCTGCTCATGTTCATCCCCGGCCGCGAGGCGCAGCTGATCCTGATGATCAGCCTGTACGTCCTCGTGGCCCTCGTGCTCATCGAGAGCTTCCTGGTCAGCCGGCACATCAAGAAGGGCCTGACGGAGCGCTTCGGCACGCCGGAGCCCGGGACCGGCTTCTACGGCATCATGCGGGCCCTGCAGTTCCGCCGCCTGCGTCTGCCCAAGCCCCAGGTCAAGCGGGGCGAGTACCCCGCCTGACACGACACCGCGCCACGGCCCGGACCCCGGTGGGTCCGGGCCGTCGCGGCCCCGGCGAGCAGACCGTCAGCCCCGCAGGGACCGCGCCAGCCCGGCGGTGATCCGGCCGGCCCAGAACGGCCCCTCGTAGAGGAACGCGGTGTAGCCCTGGACGAGGTCCGCGCCCGCGTCGAGCCGGGCCTGGACGTCGTCGGCGTCCGTCACCCCGCCCACGCTGACGACGGCGGTGCCCGTCGGCAGCGCCGTCCGCAGGACCTCCAGCACCCGCCTCGACCGCTCCTGGAGCGGGGCGCCGGACAGGCCGCCCGCGCCCAGGGCGTCCACGTCGGCACGCGGGGTGCGCAGGCCCTCCCGGGAGACGGTCGTGTTGGTCGCGATGACGCCGTCGAGCCCAAGGCGCTCGGCGAGCGCCCCGACGGCGCGCACGTCGTCGTCCGCCAGGTCCGGGGCGATCTTCACGGTCAGCGGCACGCGACGGTCCGGGACCGTACGGTCGGCCTCCTCGCGCACCGCCGTGAGGATCGGCTCCAGCGCGTCGATCTCCTGCAGCTGGCGCAGCCCCGGCGTGTTCGGCGAGGACACGTTGACCGTCAGGTAGTCGGCGTGGGGCGCGAGCAGGCGGGTCGAGGCCCGGTAGTCGTCCGCCGCGTCCTCGAGGGGGACCACCTTGGTCTTGCCGATGTTCACGCCCAGGACCGGCCGGGCCGGGCCGAAGCGGCGCTCCAGTGTCTGCCGGGTCCGCGCCAGGCGGGGGGCGACGGCCGCCGCGCCGTCGTTGTTGAAGCCCATGCGGTTGACCAGCGCCCGGTCGTCCACGAGACGGAACAGTCGCGGTTGCGGGTTGCCGGGCTGCGGCTGCGCCGTGATCGTGCCGACCTCGATGTGGCCGAACCCGAGGTCGGCCAGGGCGGCGGTCCCCCGGCCGTCCTTGTCGAACCCCGCGGCCAGGCCGAAGGGCGTCGGGAACCGCAGGCCCATGACCGTGCGCGCGAGCAGCGGGTCCGGGCGGAAGGCGGCGCGCAGGGCGGCGGACGCCCCGGTGCGCTCGACCAGCCGGATCGCGTCGAAGCCCCGATGGTGCGCCTGCTCCGCGTCCATGCCGCCGAACACGGCACGGAAGAAGGGCGGGTACAGGCGAGGCGCGCGGGAGGTCAGGATGCCGTCGACGGCGGACTTGGGATCAGGCAGCTGCATGCCCCCATCCTCGCACGGGCCTACCGCCCGCCCGGGGTCCTCCTACAGTGGTCGGATGGCCCGTGACCCGCTCCAGCCGCCGCCCCCGGACCCCTCCGCCCCGCACGGCGCACCCGCCGGCGGACCGACGGAGGAGGACACCCGCCCGTTCCTCGACGATCCGCCGGGCCTGGGCTGGGTCCCGGACGGGCTGCCGGGCTTCGAACGATGCACGCTCGGCCTCGACACCGATGAACAAGGACAGAACCTTGTCACAGTGGTGCGTCCGCGCACCGACGCCGCCCGTGACCCGGCCCGGCGACCCATCCTCTCGGTGCACGGCTGGAGCGACTACTTCTACAACGCCCCGCTCGCCCGCGCGTTCGAGGCCGCCGGCTACGCCTTCCACGCCGTCGACCTCCGCCACTACGGCCGCTCGCTGCGCGCGGGACAGACGCCCGGCTGGACGGACGACCTGGCCCGCTACGACGCGGACCTCGAGGCCGCGTTCGAGACCATCGCCCAGGACCACCCGCTGCCGCCCATCCTCATGGGACACTCCACCGGCGGGCTGATCGCCGCGCTGTGGGCGGACCGGAATCCCGGCCGCCTCGCCGCGCTCGTGCTCAACAGCCCGTGGCTGGAGATGCAGGGCAGCGCGGGGGTGCGCCTGCTGGCGAAGTCCATCGTGGGGCCCGTCTCCGCCATGAAGCCCTACGCCATGCTCACACTGCCGCGCATCGACCACTACTGGCGCACCCTCTCGGACCAGGCCGAGGGCGAATGGGACCTGCACCCGCTCTGGCGTCCCCCGCACGCGTTCGAGGTGCCGGCCGCCTGGCTGAGCGCGGTCCTCTCGGGGCACCGGGCCGTGGCCGGGCGGCTCCACGTCACCGTGCCGATCCTCGTGCTCGTCTCCGCGCGCGGGCATCGGGGCACGTCCTACGCCGAGGCGATGCTGACCTCGGACATCGTCCTGGACCCCGACGCCATGGCCCGCCGCTCCCTGCGGCTCGGCGACCGGGTGACCGTCCACCGGCTCCCCGACGCGCTGCACGACGTGTTCGCCTCCCCCGCGTCGGTGCGCGAGGCGGCCGGTGCCGCGACGCTCACGTGGCTGGGGGCCTACGCGCCGCCGTCGGCGTCCGAGGCCGAGTCCGGCGCGCCGGACGACGGCGCCGGCTGAGGGGTGTCCACGGCGCCGCCGTAGCGGCGGTCCCGTCGGGCGTAGGTCTCGACGGCGGCCCACAGGGTCCGCCGGTCGACGTCCGGCCACAGCACGTCCAGGAACAGCAGCTCCGCGTAGGCGGACTGCCACAGCAGATAGTTGGACAGGCGCTGCTCCCCCGAGGTCCGCAGGAACAGGTCCACGTCCGGGACGACGTCGACGTCCTGACCCGTGCGGAAACCGCGGTCGAGGTAGCGGGTGATGACGTCCTCGCTGATCTCCCCCGGCCGCATCCGGCCGGCCCGGACCTCTTCGGCGATCGCCTGGACGCCGTCCAGGATCTCGGCCCGGCTGCCGTAGTTCACGCACATGTGCAGGGTGGTGCCGGTGTTGTGGCGCGTGAGCTCCTCGGCCTCCTGCAGCTCCCGGATCACGGGGGTCCAGAGGCGCGGGGCCCGCCCGTTCCACCGGATCCGCACGTTCCACGAGTGCAGGGTGTCCCGCTGCCGGCGCAGCACGTCCCGGGAGAAGCCCATGAGGAAGCGCACCTCCTCCGCCGAGCGCCGCCAGTTCTCCGTGGAGAACGCATACGCGGACACGTGGCCGATCCCCAGCTCCACCGCCCCGGCGACGACGTCCAGCAGCGCCGCCTCGCCGGCCCGATGGCCCTCGGTGCGGGGCAGGCCGCGCTGGTTGGCCCACCGGCCGTTGCCGTCCATCACGATCGCCACGTGCCGGGGCACGAAACGCGGATCGATCCGCGGGGCGACCGCACCCGAGGGGTGCGGCGGCGGGGGCTGCGGGGCACGGTCGTCGCTCATGGTCTCCTCTCGACGCGCGGGGCGGGGAGGCCAAGGTTCTGGTCCAGGACGGACAGGGACACCAGGCGCCGCTCGGCGTGGAACTGCAGGTACGCCGCCACGATACCGGCCGCCTCGCGGCGGGCGGGGGCCCCGGAGGCGTCCGCGTTGGCCCAGTCCCCCGCCGCAAGGGCCGAGAGCAGATCGAAGGTCTCCGGGGCCGGGTGCGCGGCACCGGGTGGCCTGCACTCGGGACAGACAGCCCCGCCGAGGCCCACGTGCAGCGCCGTGTGCGGGCCGGGGGCGCCGCAGCGGGCGCACCGGTCGAAGGTGGGGGCCCAGCCGGCCTGGGCGAGCGCGCGCAGCAGGAACGAGTGCAGGATCAGGCGAGGGTCGTGCGCGCCACGGGCCAGCGCGGCCAGCGCGCCGTGGAACAGGCGGTACTGGGCGCGCCGACCGCCGTCGTCGACCGCGGGGACCCGCTCGACGGCCTCGGCGAGGGCGCCGGCGACGGTGTAGGCGTCGTAGTCGGCGGCCAGCATCGTCGCGTACGGGTGCAGCAGCTGCGCCTGGCTCACGGTGTGCAGCTCGCCCCGGCCGCGCGCGAGCTGGAGCGTGGAGTGCATGAACGGCTCCACCACCGAGCCCAGCCGGGAGGAGGCCTTGCGCACCCCCTTGGCCACGGCCCGGACCAGGCCGTGCTCGGGGGTGAGCGCCTCGACGATGCGATCGGCCTCCCCCAGACGGTGGGTGCGCAGCACGATCGCGTCGGTGCGGAACGAGTTCGCCGCGTAGCCGCCGTGCCGCGCACCCCGCCGGGAGGAGCCGGAGCCGCTCACGCGCGCAGGGCGCGGTTCACCGCGGACACCACGGCCTTCAGCGAGGCGGTGGTGGTGTTGTGGTCCAGGCCGACGCCCCAGAGGACACGGTCGCCCACGGCCGCCTCCACGTAGGCGGCGGCCATGGCCGCGCCGCCCTCGGACAGCGCGTGCTCGGAGTAGTCGAGCACGCGGACGTCCACGCCCTCCTCGCCGAGGATGCGCAGGAACGCGTCGATCGGGCCGTTGCCCTGCGCCGTGCGGGTCTGCGTGACGCCGTCGACCTCGAGCTCGGCCTCCATCCGGAACGCGCCGTCCTCGCCGGAGGCCGAGGAGACCGAGCGGAGCCGGTAGTGGCCCCACTGCGCCTCCGCCGCGTCGGCGGGCAGGTACTCGTCCTGGAACACACGCCACAGGTCGGCGCCGGAGACCTCGCCGCCCTGGGCGTCGGCCAGATCCTGGATGACGTGGGAGAACTCGATCTGCGCACGGCGCGGCAGGTCCAGGTTGTGCTCGGACTTGAGCAGGTAGGCGACGCCGCCCTTGCCGGACTGCGAGTTCACGCGGATGACGGCCTCGTAGGAGCGGCCGATGTCCTTCGGGTCGATGGGCAGGTAGGGCACGGCCCACGGGATGCCGTCCACGTCCGTGCCGGCCGCCTTGGCGTCGACCTCCATGGCCTCGAAGCCCTTCTTGATGGCGTCCTGGTGGGAGCCGGAGAAGGCCGTGAAGACGAGGTCACCGCCCCAGGGCGAGCGCTCGGGCACGGCCAGCTGGTTGCAGTACTCGACCGTGCGCTTGATGTGGTCCATGTCGGAGAAGTCGATCATGGGGTCGACGCCCTGCGAGTACAGGTTCATGCCCAGCGTCACCAGGTCCACGTTGCCGGTGCGCTCGCCGTTGCCGAACAGGCATCCCTCGATCCGGTCCGCCCCGGCCAGGTACCCCAGCTCGGCGGCGGCCACGCCCGTGCCGCGGTCGTTGTGCGGGTGCAGGGAGAGGAGGAGCGAGTCGCGGTGCTCCAGGTTGCGGTGCATCCACTCGATCGAGTCGGCGTACACGTTCGGGGTGGACATCTCCACCGTCGCCGGCAGGTTCAGGATCATCTTGCGATCGGTGGAGGCCTCCAGGACCGTGGCCACCTCATCCGAGATGCGCCGGGCGAACTCGAGCTCGGTGCCCGTGTAGGACTCGGGCGAGTACTCGTAGGTGATCTGCGTGCCCTTGAGCTGCTCCTCGAACTTCTTCACCAGGCGCGCGCCGGAGGTCGCGATGTCCACGATCCCGTCCTCGTCCTGCCGGAACACCACGCGGCGCTGCAGCACCGACGTCGAGTTGTACAGGTGCACGATGGCCCGGTCGGCGCCCTCGAGCGCCTCGAAGGTGCGCTCGATCAGGTGCTCACGGGACTGGGTGAGGACCTGGATGGTGACGTCGTCCGGGATGTGGTCGCCCTCGATGAGCTGGCGGACGAAGTCGTAGTCGGTCTGCGAGGCGGACGGGAAGCCGACCTCGATCTCCTTGAAGCCCATGCCGACGAGCAGCTGGAACATGCGCAGCTTGCGCTCGGGGCCCATGGGGTCGATCAGGGCCTGGTTGCCGTCGCGCAGGTCCACGGCGCACCACAGCGGCGCCTTCTCGATGACCTTGTCCGGCCAGGTGCGGTCCGGCAGGGCGACCTCGATCTGGTCCTGGAACGGGACGTACTTGTGGAACTTCATCCCCGACGACTTCTGCAGGTGGGCGCTCATGCGTGTTCTCCCTCGACGTGCGCGCGGCGGGCGCGCGAAAGGTGGATGGTCGGTGGCCGGGCCGGGAGGTCAGGGACTCCGCACGGGGTGTCCGGTCCGGTGGGAGGCGTCCTGCCTCCGCGTGCGCTCAGGCGGCGTGGATCACGGCCTGGCACGGGGACCCCGTGCGGCCGGGAAGTAGCAGGCGGGCCGTGGCCGGCGCTGTCGTCGCGAGGCGGAGGGACATGCCCCCGACCCTAGCACCGAGGTGGGCCGGGCCACAGGAGGCCGTCCCCGTGTGACGCACGACGACGGCGGCCCGCTCCGGCGCGTGCGCGCCCGGGCCGGGGCCTCCGGCTCAGAAGCCGAGTCGGCCGAGCTGTTTGGGGTCGCGCTGCCACTCCTTGGCGACCTTGACCCGCAGGTCCAGGTGCACCTTGGTGCCGAGCATGCGCTCGATGCCCGCCCGCGCCTGCGCGCCGATCTCACGCAGCCGGGAGCCGCCCTTGCCGATGATGATGCCCTTCTGGCTGTCCCGCTCGACGAAGACGTTCGCCCACACGTCCATGAGGGGCCGATCCGCGGGGCGGTCCTCGCGCAGGGACATCTCCTCGACCACCACGGCCACCGAGTGCGGCAGCTCGTCGCGCACTCCCTCCAGGGCCGCCTCCCGGATGAGCTCGGCGACCATGACCGCCTCCGGCTCGTCCGTGAGCTCGCCGTCGGGGTACAGGGGCGGCCCGGCCGGCAGCAGGCCCGCGAAGACGCCCAGGACGTCGTCGACCTGGTGGCCGGCCACCGCCGAGACCGGCACGACGGCCGCGAAGCCCTCCCCGCCGTTCTCCGGCCCGAGGACCTCGTCGCCCAGCGCGGTCACGGCCACGAGCTGCGCCATGAGCTGCTCCGGGCCCACCTTGTCCGTCTTGGTGACCACGGCGACCACCGGGGTGCGGTGCAGGTACGAGAGCTGCTGGGCGATGAACCGGTCGCCGGGGCCGATCGCCTCGTCGGCCGGCAGGCACATGCCCACGGCGTCGACCTCGTTGAGCGTCTCCGCCACGAGGTCGTTGAGGCGCTCGCCGAGCAGGGTGCGGGGCCGGTGCAGGCCCGGGGTGTCCACGAGCACGAGCTGGAAGTCCTCGCGGTGGACGATCCCGCGGATGGTGTGGCGCGTGGTCTGGGGCTTGGAGGAGGTGATCGCCACCTTCTCCCCCACCAGCGCGTTGGTGAGCGTGGACTTGCCGGCGTTCGGCCGGCCCACGAGCGAGACGAAGCCGGAACGGAAGCCGTCCGCGGCGCGGGCCGGATCGACGAGATCGGTCATGGGGTCATCCTTGTCAGGCGGGGCGTGGGGTGGGGCGGCCGGCTCAGGCCTCGGGGTCGGCGGGCTCGGCGCCGTGGGCCTGCTCCTCGCGCCGGCGCAGCCGCACCGGGCGGTCGGGGGTCTCGGAGACGCGCAGGCGCGCGACCCGGTTGCGGCGGGGCTCGAGGGTGTCCGCGACGAGCTCGATCCCCTGGACCACGACGCGCGAGCCCTGGATCGGGACGCGGCCGAGCTCCTTGGCGAGGAGGCCGCCGACCGTGTCGACGTCGTCGTCCTCGTCCTCCTCCGGCAGCTCGAACTCCTCGCGGAAGTCGTGGATGCCCATGCGCGCGTCGACGGAGTAGACGCCGGGCGCGACGAACTCCACCTCGGGGCGGTCCGGGTGGTCGTCCTCGTCGTAGATCTCGCCGACGATCTCCTCAATGAGATCCTCGAGCGTCACGAGCCCCGCCGTGCCGCCGTACTCATCCACCACCACGGCGACGTGGGTGGAGTCGCGCTGCAGCTCCTGCAGGAGGGTCGCCACGGACTTCGACTCGGGGACGAAGCGGACGTCGCGCATGACCTCGGTGACGGGGGTGTCGGTCGCAGCGCCGTCGTGGTGCAGGGCGCGGGTGACGTCCTTGAGGTGCAGCATGCCCCGGATGTCGTCGGCGTCCTCGCCGATCACCGGGATGCGGGAGTTGCCGGAGCGCAGGAACAGGGCCATGGCCTGGCCGAGCGTGTGGTCCGCGTCGATCGTGACGACGTCGGTGCGCGGCACCATGACGGAGCGGACGATGGTGTCGTTCATGGAGAACACCGACTGGATCAGCTCCGCCTCGGAGTCGGCGAGCACGTCCGCGTCGTGGGCGCGGGCGACGAACTCGCGCAGGTGGCGCTCCTGGAAGTCGTCCTCGTCCTCCGGCTCGACCTCGCGACGGCGCCGGTCCCGGTCCAGGCGGGCGGCGAGCGGGCCCAGGGCTCGGCGGAGCACCCACACCAGACCGCCGAGGCGGCGGGCGACGGCGGCCTCGTTGCGGGAGCCGATCGGCCGCGGACTCCAGACGCCCAGCAGGGCGGCCACGCCCACGAGCACGACCGCGGCGATCGCCACGGCGAGCCACGTGTCGTCCACCACCGCGTCGGCGGCCGCGGTCAGGCAGACGGCCGACAGGGCCTCGGCCACGAACCGCCAGACCCGGAGGGCCCCGAGGTGGCTCTCCCGCTCGCGGGCGATCTCCAGTGCCTTGGAGCCGGGCTGCTCGCGGACGATGTCCTCCGCGTCCCGCCGGGAGAGGTAGGAGAACGCGGACTCGGCCAGGGACAGCGTCCAGGTCAGGCCAAGGAAGACCAGGAAGAGGGCGAAGAGGAGGGTGGGCGTCAGCATGGGCGGTGCCTCAGTCCTCGACGGTGGGGGCCGGGGCCGGACGGCCGAGGACCTCGGACACGAGCCGGTCCTGGAGGCCGAACATCTCCTCGCGGTCGGCGTCCTCGAGATGGTCGTATCCGAGCAGGTGGAGCATGCCGTGGGTGAGCAGCAGGAGCAGCTCGTCGTCACGGGAGTGCCCGCCGCGCGCGGCCTGCTCGGCGGCGACCTCGGGGCAGAGCACGACGTCCCCGAGCACGCCCTCGGCCGGCGCCTCGGGCGAGCCGGGGGTCAGCTCGTCCATGGGCAGGCTCATCACGTCGGTGGGCCCGGGCAGGTCCATCCACTCCTCGTGCAGCTCGGCCATGCGTGCGGCGTCCACGACGGTCACGGCCGTCTCAGCGCGCTCGTGGACGTGCAGGCGCGCGTAGACGTGCCGGGCCATGCGCAGCAGCGCGTCCTCGGGGACCTCGATCCCCGACTCGTTCAGGATCTCAACGGCCACGGCGGGCCCCTCCTCGCTTCTGGGACCGCTCCGCGGGGCCGCGGGCGGCGTCGTAGGCGTCCACGATGGCGCTCACCAGCGAGTGCCGGACCACGTCCGAGGAGTCGAAGCGGACCATCTCCAGTCCCTCGATCCCCTCGAGCACCTCGACGGCCTGGGCCAGGCCGGACTGGGTGCCGCGCGGCAGGTCCACCTGCGAGGTGTCGCCCGTGACGACCATGCGCGCACCGAAGCCGAGGCGGGTCAGGAACATCTTCATCTGCTCGCCGGTGGTGTTCTGGGCCTCGTCGAGGATCACGAACGCGTCGTTCAGGGTGCGGCCGCGCATGTACGCCAGCGGGGCGACCTCGATGGTCCCGGCCTCCATCAGCCGCGGGATCGACTCGGGCTCGATCATGTCGTGCAGCGCGTCGTACAGAGGGCGCAGGTACGGGTCGATCTTCTCGGAGAGCCCGCCGGGCAGGAAGCCGAGCCGCTCGCCGGCCTCGACGGCCGGGCGGGTGAGGATGATGCGGTTGACCTCCTTGGCCTGCAGCGCCTGCACGGCCTTGGCCATGGCCAGGTAGGTCTTGCCGGTGCCGGCCGGGCCGATGCCGAAGACGACGGTGGAGCGGTCGATCGCCTCCACGTAGTCCTGCTGGTGCAGGGTCTTCGCGCGGATGCGGCGGCCCCGGCCCGAGAGGATCGAGTCCAGGTGCAGCTGACCCGCGCCGCGCCCGGTGGCGGCGTCGCGGACGTGGTGGACGACCTGGCCCATCACCTCGGGGGTGACGGCCTGGTCGCGGCGGGCGATCGAGCGCAGGTCCTCGACGACGCGCCGCACCGAGGCCACGTCGGCCACCGGCCCGGCCAGGTCCAGCCGCTGGTCGCGGACCGTGACGTCCACGGTGGGGAACACGCCGCCGAGGATCCGCAGCAGGGCGTCCTGCGGTCCGAGCGTGCGGACCATGAGGTCGGCGGACTCGAACGCGACCCCCTCGTGCGCGGTGGCGGGCGGGGTCGGGGTCGTGGGGACAGCGGTCACGATGGGGTGGATCACCTCGGGGTCGCGGGGGCGGGACATCCCGTCCAGTCTAGGCGTCGGCGCGCCGTCCTGCCGGGGCTCACCAGCGGCCGAGCCGGTGCTGGAGCACGGCGAGGGCGGCGGGGCCGGCCGTGGAGGCGCGCAGCACGTGCGGGCCGAGCCGCACCGGCACGGCCCCCGCGGCCACGCAGGCCTCGAGCTCGGCCGGGCCGATCCCGCCCTCGGGGCCCACGACGACGGCGATCTCGGCGGCCGCGGAGAGTCGCCCCGCGGGCACCGCGGACACCCCGTGCTCCGCGTCCTCGTGCAGCACGAGGACGAGCCGGCCGCCGTCGTCGTCCCGGGCCAGCCCGGCGACCGCCGTCCCGGAGACGTGGTCCCGGACCGCGGGCACCCGGGCGCGACGTGCCTGCTTGGCGGCCGCGCGGGCCGTGTCCGCCCACTTCTGGCGGGCCTTGGCGGCCTTGGGGCCCTTCCAGCGGACGATCGAGCGCTCGGCCTCCCAGGGCACCACGGCGTCCACGCCGAGCTCGACGGCGGCCTGGACCGCCATGAGGTCCCGGTCGCCCTTGGCGAGGGCCTGGACGAGCACGAGCGCCGGGGTGGGCGCCGGCTCCTCCGCCACCGCGTCCAGCCGCACGGACACCGCGTCCGGGGCGGCCGCGAGCACGGTGCCGTGGCCGAGCGTGCCCGACCCGTCGGCCAGGAGCACGGCCTCCCCGGGGGCCAGGCGCATGGCCGCGGCGGCGTGCCGGGCCTCGGGGCCGCCGAAGACGACCTCCGCGCGCGCGCTCGCGCCGGCCAGGGCGCCCGGCTCGAGGTGGAACAGGGGGGCGGTCACAGGTTTCTCAGGTTCTCCCGCAGCCGGGCGAACATGCCCTTGGCCTGGGGTGCGCCGTGCACGACCTCCTCGCCGCGCACCTCGGCCAGGCGCTCCAGGAGCTGGCGCTGCTCGTCGTCCAGGTCGGTGGGCGTGGTGACCACCACGTCCACCTTGAGGTCGCCACGGCCCTGCCCGCGCAGGCGGCCGACGCCCAGGCCGTGGAGGACCTCGACGTGGCCGGACTGCACACCCGGGTCCAGGCTGACGGACTGCTTGCCGTCCAGGGTGTCCAGCGTGACGGTGGTGCCTAGGGCCGCGGCCGCCATGGGGACGGTCACGGTGGTGGCCAGGTGGTCGCCCTCGCGGCGGAAGGTCTCGTCCGGGCGGACCGCGATCTCCACGTAGAGGTCCCCGTTCGGGCCGCCGCCCGGGCCGGCCTCGCCGCGGCCGGCGAGGTGGATGCGGGTGCCGTCGTCCACGCCCGCGGGGATGCGCAGGGTCAGCGGCGTCCGGGTGCGGACGCGGCCCTGCCCGTCGCACTCGTGGCAGGGCGTCGGGATGACGGTGCCGAACCCCTGGCAGGCGGGGCAGGCCTCGGTGGCCATGACGGTGCCCAGCAGCGACCGCACGGGGCGCTGGATCATGCCGTGGCCGTGGCAGGTCTGGCAGGTCTCCGGCTGGGTGCCGGGCTCGCAGCACGAGCCCTCACACCGATCGCAGCGCACGGCCGTGTCCAACTCGATCGTCTGCTCGCCGCCGAAGACGGCGTCGCGCAGGTCGATCCGCGCGGTCACGAGGGCGTCCTGGCCGCGGCGGGCGCGGCTGGCGGGGCCGCCGCGGCCGCCCTGGCCGGCGGCGTTCATGAAGGTCTCGAAGATGTCGGCGAAGCCCCCGAAGCCGCCCGCCCCGCCGAAGCCGCCCGGGAAGCCGGCCTGGCCGTTCTCATTGCCCGTCGTGTCGTAGGCCCGGCGCCGGCCCTCGTCCGAGAGCACCTCGTAGGCGTGGGAGATGCGCTTGAACTGCTCGGCCGCCTCCGGGTCGGGGTTGACGTCCGGGTGATGGGTGCGCGCGAGCTTGCGGTAGGCGCGGCGGATCTCCTCGGTGCTGGCGTCACGGCTGACGCCGAGCGTCTCGTAGTGGTCGGTCACGGTGGGGATTCCTCTCGGGGAGAGCGGGACGTGGGGCGATGCGGGACGGGGCCCGCCAGGACGCGCGGAGGCGCGTCAGGTGGTCAGGATGCGGGAGAGATAGCGGGCGATCGCCCGGACGGCGGCCATGGTGCCCGGATAGTCCATCCGGGTCGGACCGATGACACCGACCTTCGCCACGGCGCCGGGGCCGTAGGCGGCTGCGACCACCGAGGTGTCCGCGAGCGATCCGACGTTCTCGGACCCGATCCGCACGGACACCCCGTGGGCGTCCTGCTCCATCTCCGTGAGCAGGCGCAGCAGCACCACCTGCTCCTCGAGCGCCTCCAGGATCGGCCCGATGGACGCGCCGAAGTCCCCCGGGGAGCGGGCCAGGTTGGCGGTGCCGGCCAGGACGATGCGGTCCTGCCGACCGGCCTCGAGCAGGTCGTGGACGGCCGCGGCCACGAGGGCGGCGGACTGCTGGTGCTCCGGGCGGACCCGGGTGACGACGTCGTCCACCACGGTGGCCGCCTGCACCGGACCGAGCCCCAGCAGGGCGTCCAGCAGGAGGCCGCGGAGCACGGACAGCTCCGCCTCCTCGACCGGACGGTCCAGCACGGCGTGCCGCTGGTCCACCCGTCCCGTGGACAGGATGAGGACCACGAGCACGCGCGTGGGTGTGAGGGAGACCAGTTCGAGGTGGCGGATCGTGGAGCCGTCCTCGTGGGGGAACTGCGCGACGGCGACCTGCTGGGTCAGCTGGGCCAGGAGGCGCACCGTGGACTCCATCATGTGCTCGGTGTCCGTCTCCGGGTCCAGCAGGGTCCGCACGGCCCGGCGCTCGGCGGGGGACAGCGGCTTCACCTCGGAGAGGCGGTCGACGAACACGCGGTAGCCCTTGTCCGTGGGGACGCGCCCGGCGGAGGTGTGCGGGGCCACGATGAGGCCCTCCTCCTCGAGCGCAGCCATGTCGTTGCGCACGGTCGCGGAGGACACGCCCAGGGCGTGCCGTTCCACGAGCGCCTTGGAGCCCACGGGCTCGCGCAGCGCCACGTAGTCCTCCACGATCGCCTGGAGCACCTGCAGGCGGCGGGGCTGCTCCGACATCTCGGTCCTCCTCTGGTCCGTCGGGATCCGGGGCGACCCCGGAGGTGCCCCTGGCTGGCACTCCGGCGGGTCAAGTGCCAATGCTACCGTCCGACCCGGGGGACGACCCGACCGGCCCGCACGGCTTCGCTCACGGTGATCGCCCGCCCCCGTTGCTACCGTGCTCTCCCATGGACTGGAGCAGCTGGGGCCCCGCGGGCCACGACGACCTGACGCGCCGCCCCGCCCGGACCGTCCCCGATGTGCCCGCCACCCCCGGCACGGTGGTCGAGGACGTGGCCTCCGGGTTCACCGGGGCCGTGAGCGGCATCGAGCGCTCCGGCGGCGTGCACGTGGTGGTCCTGGAGGACCGCCGCGGCGTGCGCCGCGGCTTCCCCCTCGGCGGCGGCTTCTGGATCGACGGCGAGCCCGTGACCCTGGTCCCCCCGACCGCCGCGGCCCCGGCGGCGCCGGCCCGCACCGCCTCCGGCTCGCGACGGGTCGAGGGGGCGCGGGCCCGCACTGCCCGCGCCTCGCGCATCTGGGTGGAGGGCGTGCACGACGCCGAGCTGGTGGAGAAGGTGTGGGGCGAGGACCTGCGCCTCGAGGGCATCGTCGTGGAGCCCCTGCACGGCGTGGACGACCTCGCCGGGGCGATCCGTGCGTTCGCCCCCGGTCCGTGGCGCCGGCTCGGGATCCTTGTGGACCACCTCGTCACCGGGTCCAAGGAGGAACGCCTCGCGGCCGAGGCCATGCGGGTGCCGGGCGCCGCGGGCAACGTGCTCATCCTCGGCCACCCCTACGTGGACGTCTGGCAGGTCATCAAGCCCTCCGTCCTCGGCATCCCCGCGTGGCCCGTCGTGCCGAAGGGCCAGGACTGGAAGACGGGGATCCTGCGGGGACTGGGCTGGCCGCACGGGAGCAAGGAGGCCACGGGGCTGGGGTGGAAGCGGCTGCTCTCCCACGTCACCACGTACGCGGACCTCGAGCCGTCCCTGCTGGGCCGCGTGGAGGAGCTCATCGACTTCCTCACCGCCGCCCCCGAGCACTGATCTCGCCGCGGCCACGGCCCGCCCGCGCTATGCTGGCCCATGCCCTGCGCCCGGTCCCCGGCGCGCAGGTCCCGCGATCCAGGAGGAGCCCCTCGTGAACACCCGCGCGCAGCCCGACGCCGGCCGCACCGGCCACGGCCCGCCCGCCTGGCTCGTCTCGGCCGGCGGCCGCGGCGCCCCGCTCACGGCGAAGCAGGACCGTGACCGCGCGGCGCTGGCCCATCTCAGTCTGGCGTTCGGCGTGCTCGGCCCGCTGGTCGTGTGGCTGCTCTATCGCGACCGCGGCCCGTTCACCTCGCAGGAGTCGCGGGAGGCCCTGAACTTCTCCGGGCCGCCCACGCTCATCACGCTCCTGTTCTTCTTCCTGTCCCTGTTGCCGGTGGTCGGCCCGATCTTCGCGATCCTCGGCGCGCTCACGTGGGCCGCCATGGCGGTCTACGGCGTGATGGGCGCCTCGCACGTGTCCAAGGGCCGTCCGTTCCGGTACCCGTTCAACCTGCGCATCCTGCGCTGACCCGGGGTCGGCCGGTCAGAAGCCGGCCAGCGCCCGGACGATCGCGTCGTTGCGCAGCCGCCCCTCGAGCGTCGGGATGATGCGCCCGTCGACGGCGGCGCGCCCGTCCAGCAGGCCCGCGGCGATGAGTTCGGCGATCGCCCCGCGGATCCGCGCGGCCTCCCCCGGCGTCTCCGAGACGAGCTCCGCGGTCGGGAGCCCGCCCACCGTGCGCACCGCGAGCATGATGCGCTCGAGGCGCCGCGCGTCGGCGTCGGGCCGCTCGCGGCCGACGGCGGGGGTGACCCCCGTGGCCAGCCGCTGCGCGTAGGCGGCGGGGTGCTTGGCGTTCCAGAACCGGACGCCGGCGAGGTGCGAGTGCGCGCCCGGGCCGATCCCCCACCAGTCCTGGTCCTCCCAGTACGCCACGTTGTGCCGCGCGCGGTGGACCCCGGACCCCCGCGGATCCCGCGCCCAGTTGGACACCTCGTACCAGCGGTAGCCGGCGGCGCTGAGCAGCTCCTCGGCGAGCAGGTACTTGTCCGCCTGGTCGTCGGGGTCCACGTCCGCCACCTCGCCGCGGGCCACCTGGGCCCCGAGCTTGGTGCCCTCCTCCACGATCAGCGAGTACGCGCTCACGTGGTCCGGGGCCAGGACGACTGCGGCCTCGAGCGTGGCCCGCCAGTCGGCGAGGGACTCCCCCGCGGTCCCGTAGATCAGGTCCAGGGACACCTCCAGGCCGGCCTCGCGGGCCGCGGCGACGGCGGCGGGGACGGACTCGGGCCGATGGGTGCGCTCGAGCGTGGCGAGCACGTGCGGCATCGCGGACTGCATGCCCAGGGAGAGGCGGGTGAAGCCGCCGGCCGCGAGCTGGCGGGCGTACTCCGGGGTGATCGTGTCCGGGTTGGCCTCGGTGGTCACCTCCGCGCCGGGCGCGATCCCGAACCGGTCCACCGCCGCCTGGAGGATGCGCACGAGGTCCGCGGCCGGCAGGAGCGTGGGCGTGCCGCCGCCGAAGAACACCGTGTGCAGCGGGCGGGCGGGCACGTCCGAGGACGCGAGCACGTCCGCGGCGAAGTCCAGCTCCGCGACCGCCGACTCCCAGTAGTCGCCGCGGCCCGCGCCGGGGCCGAGGTCGACGGCCGTGTACGTGTTGAAGTCGCAGTAGCCGCAGCGCACGGTGCAGAACGGCACGTGGACGTACAGGCTGAAGGTGCGCGCCGCGCCGTCGCCGGCGGCCGCGCGCACCCGCTGCCCGACGTCGGCCGGCAGCCGGCCGTCGTCGGGGACCGGCTCGCCGAGGGGCAGGGCGGGCACTTACTTCTTCGCCGCCTGGTCGGCGCCGGCGCCGTCCGAGGACAGGGCGGCGATGAAGGCCTCCTGTGGGACCTCGACCCGGCCCACCATCTTCATGCGCTTCTTGCCCTCCTTCTGCTTCTCGAGCAGCTTGCGCTTGCGGGAGATGTCGCCGCCGTAGCACTTGGAGAGCACGTCCTTGCGGATCGCGCGGATGTTCTCGCGGGCGATGATGCGCGAGCCGATGGCGGCCTGGATCGGCACCTCGTACTGCTGGCGCGGGATCAGCTCCTTGAGCTTGCCCGTCATCATCACGCCGTACGTATAGGCGTTGTCCTTGTGGGTGATGGAGGAGAACGCGTCCACCTGTTCGCCCTGGAGCAGGATGTCCACCTTGACGAGGTCGGCCGCCTGGTCACCGTCGGCCTTCCAGTCCAGCGAGGCGTACCCCTTGGTGCGGGACTTGAGCTGGTCGAAGAAGTCGAACACGATCTCGGCCAGCGGGATCCAGTAGCGGATCTCCACCCGTTCCTCGGAGAGGTAGTCCATGCCCTTGAGGTTGCCGCGCTTGGCCTGGCACAGCTCCATGACGGCGCCGATGAACTCGGCCGGCACGATGATCGTGGCCGAGGCCATGGGCTCGCGCACCTCGAGGATCTTGCCCTCGGGGAACTCGGAGGGGTTGGTCACGGTGACGACCTCACGGTCCTCCCGGGTGACCTCGTAGACCACGTTGGGCGCGGTGGAGATGAGGTCGAGCCCGAACTCGCGCTCGAGGCGCTCGCGCACGATCTCCAGATGCAGCAGACCGAGGAAGCCGACGCGGAAGCCGAAGCCCAGCGCGACCGAGGTCTCCGGCTCGTAGACGAGCGCGGCGTCGTTGAGCTTGAGCTTGTCCAGGGCGTCACGCAGCACGGGATAGTCCGAGCCGTCGATGGGGTACAGGCCTGAGAACACCATGGGCTTGGGGTCCTCGTAGCCACCCAGGGACTGCTCGGCCGGGTGGGCGTGGTTGGTGACCGTGTCGCCCACCTTGGACTGCCGCACGTCCTTCACGCCGGTGATGAGGTAGCCCACCTCGCCCACGGCCAGGCCCTTCGTGGGTACGGGCTCCGGGGAGGAGACGCCGATCTCGAGGAGCTCGTAGGTGGTGCCCGTGGACATCATGCGGACCTTCTCCCGCGGGGAGAGCCGGCCGTCCACGACGCGCACGTACGTGACGACGCCCCGGTAGGTGTCGTACACGGAGTCGAAGATCATCGCGCGGGCCGGGGCGTCCGCGTCGCCCTCCGGGCTGGGGACGGCGCGGACCACGCGGTCCAGCAGCTCCTCGACGCCGACGCCCGTCTTGCCGGACACGCGCAGCACGTCCTCGGGATCGCAGCCGATCAGGGAGGCCAGCTCGGCCGCGTAGCGGTCCGGATCCGCGGCGGGCAGGTCGATCTTGTTGAGCACGGGGATGATCTCCAACTCGTGCTCCATGGCGAGGTAGAGGTTCGCCAGGGTCTGCGCCTCGATGCCCTGGGCGGCGTCCACCAGCAGGATCGCCCCCTCGCACGCGGCCAGCGAGCGGGAGACCTCGTAGGTGAAGTCCACGTGCCCGGGGGTGTCGATCATGTTCAGGGCGTAGTCCACCCCGTCCACGGACCAGGGCATGCGCACGGCCTGGGACTTGATGGTGATGCCGCGCTCACGCTCGATGTCCATGCGGTCCAGGTACTGCGCCTTCATGTCGCGGGGCTGCACGACGCCGGTGGCCTGCAGCATGCGGTCCGCCAGCGTGGACTTGCCATGGTCGATGTGGGCGATGATGCAGAAGTTGCGGATCACCGAGGGGTCGGTGGCAGCGGGCACCGGGGGGTTCGACGCCAGGGGCGACACGGGCACTTCCTCTACGGGTGACGGGGACGGGACTCTGACCGCCTAGTCTCTCATGATCCGCCGCCGACCCGACCCGGACGCCGGGCCCGCGCGTCCACTAGATTCACGCCCATGGCCTTCGACCTGCATCGCGCCCTGTCCCTCGGCCGCCGGACGGCACGCCTGATCGGCGCCCTCCGCGACGACGCCCGGCCGCGCCGGGCCGCCTCCGAGGCCGGTCGACGGGCCGGCGACCGGAGCGGCCCGTCGCCCTTCCCGGGCCCGCCCGGGCCTCCCGGGCCCGCGTGGGACCCCACGGAGCCCACCGACTCGTGGCCGATGCCCGGGCCCGGGCAGGAGCGCCGGCCCCGGCGACAGGACGCCGGCCGCCACGTGTCCCTGCCGGACTTCACCGGCACCGTCCGCGTCGAGTACGCGCCCGTGCCCGGGCCGACGGCCGGGCCGGGCGAGGTCGTGTGGACCTGGGTGCCGTACGAGGAGATGGACGGCCGGGGCAAGGACCGCCCCGTGCTCCTGATCGGCCGGGACGGGGCGCACCTGCTCGGGCTCATGCTGACCAGCCGGGACCGGAACAACGCCCTGGCCCGCGACGAGGACTACGTGGACGTGGGCGCGGGCGCCTGGGACCGGTCCGGCCGCGCCTCGGAGGTGAAGCTGGACCGGGTGGTCCGCGTGGATCCGGCCGCGGTGCGCCGGGAGGGCGGCGTCCTGGACCGGGCGGCCTTCGACCGGGTCACGGCCGCGCTGGCCCGCGCCCGGCGGCGGGGGCGCTGAGTCGGCCGCGCGGATCGCAGGGTCTGGGTGGTAGGATCGTCCGCATTGTGTCCGCCGGTCGACGGGCACCCCCGGAACGGGTCATCATCGGTGTTCCCCACGCCGCTCAGTCCACGGATCCGGGCACCCTCCACGACCCCCTGTTCATGCGGCGCCCGGACCCTCGTCCGCGCCGCCGACGACGAAGGACCCGATTTGGCTAACATCAAGTCCCAGAAGAAGCGCATCCTCACCAACGAGAAGGCGCGCCAGCGCAACGTCGCGGTGAAGTCCGAGCTGAAGACCGCCATCCGCGCCGTGGACAAGGCCGTCGCCGCCGGCGAGCCCGAGGCCGCCGCCGCCGCGCTGCGCACCGCCTCCCGCAAGCTGGACAAGGCCGCCTCGAAGGGCGTCATCCACAAGAACCAGGCCGCGAACCGCAAGTCCGGCATCGCCGCCCGCGTGAAGGCCCTCCTCGGCTGATCCACGCCCCCCGGCTGTGACCGCGGCCCCCGCCCCGAGCGATCGGTGCGGGGGCCGCGTCGTGTCCGGGCTGCCCCCGAGGGATGCCGTCCGGCGGCGCCGTCAGCGGCTGACGGCGGTGGCCACGCGGATGACCGCGCGCTCGACGGCGAACTCCGGGTTGCGGGAGGCGCCCTTGGCCTCGGCATCGGCCTGGGCGATCCACTCCACGGCCTGCGCGATGCCGGCCGCCGTCCAGTGCCGCGCCGCCTGCTGGATGTAGCGCACCTGGAACGGGGCCACCCCGAGCAGGGACGGCAGCTCGGCGGCGGGCCGGCGGGCGTCGATCATCCGCGCCACCTGCCGCGCCTTGAGCGCGAGTGCCGCGGTGATCATCACCGGGTGGACGCCGGTGGCCATCGCGTGCCGCACGAGGGAGACGGCCCTCGCCGCCTGCCCCTCGAGCGCCGCGTCGGCCACCGCGAAGCTCGTGGCCTCCACGCGGCCGCTGTAGTACGTGTCCACGGTCTCGACGCTGACGACGCCCTCGGTGTCGTCGACGAGCTGGGCGCACGCGGCCGCGAGCTCCGTGAGCGAGGCGCCGGTGGCGCGGATGAGCGCGCGGGCCGCCTCCTCGTCGATGCGCCGACGCCGGTCGCGGAACTCGGCCTGCACGAAGGCCAGCCGCTCCTCGTCCTTCTTCAGCGGCACGCATTCGACCACCGTGCCGGCCTTCGCGACGGCATCCAGCAGCCTCTTGCCGCGGGTGCCGCCGGTGTGACGCAGCACGAGCGTGACGTCGTCCGCGCCGGGGCCCTGCTGGACGAGGCGCAGGGCGTCCTCGAGGAACGCATCGTTCATGGCCTCGAGGCCCTCGACCGTGATGAGGGTGGGCTCGGCGAAGAGGGACGGGCTGGCCGCGGTGGCCAGCTGGCCGGGCTGGTACTCCCCCGCGCGGAGCCGGTGGATCTCCAGCTGACCGTGACGCTCGCGCAGAGCCTGGGTCACGCGGTCCGTCACCCAGCGGGCGGCATGGTCCTCGGGCCCCTTGAGGAGCATGAGCGGGGCGGGCTCGGCCCTCCGCCAGGCCAGCGGGTCGGTGCGGCCGGCTCGGCCGGAACGGGGGCTGCGGGCGGCGGACATGCGTCCCATCCTAAGGTCCGGTGCGGACGCTCGAGGGCGGGCGGACGGTGTGGACCGCGATCTCGGGCGCGCCGTCGGGGTCGGGGCCGTCCGCGGCCGTGAGGGCCAGCGTGCCGTGCAGGTCCGTGCGGGCCACCGGCCCGAGGCGGCCGAGCGCGTCCACCGTGGCCCGGTGGGGGTGGCCGTACGGGTTGTCGGCGCCCACGGAGACCACGTGCAGGCGGGCGCCGGCCGCGCGCGGCACGGCCGTCCCACCGTTGCGGGCCCCGTGGTGGGCGACCTTGAGCACGTCCACGCGCGGCGGTGCGGCGGCATCGGACCGGCGCCCCGCGACCCACGCCGCGGAGGCGTCCTCCTCCATGTCGCCGGTGACCAGCGTCGTGACCGGACCGGCCCCGCTCTCGACGGTGACCAGCACCTGGGCGGAGGCGTCGTTCTCCTCGGGGGCCCGCGCGTCGGCGAGCAGCACGTGCCACCGCACCGGCCCGGCCGTGCCCGTCGCGCCGGTGCGGAGCCGTGCCGCGTCGGCGAGCGGGTCGACGCCGTCCGCCTCGCCTCCGCGCCCTTCCCGGCCCTGCGCCGGTGCGTCCCGGGTCGCGTAGTGCACCGCCCCGCGGGAGGCGCGGTCGACCACGCCGGCCAGTCCCCCGGCGTGGTCGGCGTGCAGGTGGGTGAGCAGCACGGCGTCCACCCGGTCTACGTCGAGGTCGTCGAGGCAGCGACGTGCGAGCCCCGGCTCGGGCCCGACGTCGACGACGACCCCCGCGCGCGGGCCGGACCGGAACACGGCCATGTCCCCCTGGCCGACGTCGCAGAACGCCACCGCCCAGTCCGGCGGGGCCGAGCCCGAGGACCGCGGCACGAGGACCGCCCCGACCGCCCCCGTGGTGGCCGCGGCCAGGGCGGCGGCGAGCACGACCAGGGCGGGGAGGCGCTCGCGGGTCCGCGGCGCGCTGCGGCCGACACGCCGGACAGGGGCGGTCCGGCGTCGTTCGAGCAGGAGCACGGCGGCGAACCCGAGGAGCGTCGCGGCCACCAGCAGGACGCCCAGCCCGGCGCCGAGGGCTCCGGCCGGCCACGGACGCAGCGCCCCGGGCAGGGAGGCGCTGGTGTGGGCGACCCACCCGATCCAGGCCGCGGGCCACTGGATCACGGCCACGAGGGCGGCCGCGATCCCCGGCGCGGGCAGGGCGAGGGCCGCGGCGAGGGTGCCCAGGACGGTCACGGGCGGCACGGCCGGGGCGGCCAGCAGATTGGCCGGCACCGCGTAGGCCGACACCTCACCGGTCATGGCCAGGATGATCGGCTGGCAGGCCAGGTGGGCGGCCACGGTCACCGCGAGCGACGCCGAGAGCCACCGCGCTACGACGTCGGGCAGCATCCGGCCGAGCCCGGCGTGCAGCGCACGGTCGAGGGGCGCGCCGGCCAGGACGATGCCCGCGGTCGCGGCCAGGGAGAGGTGGAAGGCCGGTTCCACGGCGAGGGCCGGCACCGCGACGAGCAGGGCCGTGCCGCCCACCGTCAGGAGTCCGAACGCCTGCCGCGCGCGGCCGAAGAACACCGCGAGCGCTCCGAGGGCGCCCATCACGGCCGCCCGGAGCACGGACGGCTCCGGCCCCACGACGACCACGAACACCCCG
This sequence comes from Micrococcus sp. KRD077, assembly GCF_017168505.1. Classification (NCBI taxonomy): domain Bacteria; kingdom Bacillati; phylum Actinomycetota; class Actinomycetes; order Micrococcales; family Micrococcaceae; genus Micrococcus; species Micrococcus sp. KRD077. The sequence continues at coordinate 45,896 of NZ_JABFAZ010000009.1, forward strand.
AGGACCGCCAGCCCGGCGCTGAGGACCACCGCCCGGTGCACCCGCGCGCTGCGCAGGGTGATCGCGACCGCGCCGAGGATCATGGCCACGTTGGCCCCGGACACGGCAGACAGGTGCGACAGGCCCGAGGCCTTCATGGCGTCGTCGAGGGCGGCCCCCTGGGCGGAGCGGTCGCCCAGCACCAGCCCCGGGATGAGTTCCGGCGCAGCGCCGACCGTGCCCTCCGCAGACTGACGGAACGCGGCGCGCAGCGCCTCCCGCCGCGGGGGGCCCGGGCCGCCGTCGGTGGCCCCGCCTGCCGTCTGCGTCCCGCCGGGGCAGGGTCCCGGCTGCGGGGCGGACGCGGCGGCCAGGAACACGGTGGAACCGGACCTCGACGGCCGGGCCACGACGCACACCCGCGATCCCGGCCCGCCGTCGGGGGCCCACGTCCCGCCCTCCGGCGCGACGATCGTCGCGGGCGGTGCGCCCCCGCCCGTGAGTCGGGCCGTCACGGCCGCCTCGGGGGCCCGCGGCGGATGACCGAACGTCTCGACCCGCACGGGCACGCTCCAGCGTGGGCCGAAGGTCGCCTCGCTCCGGGTGGCGGGCCCGTCCAGGGTCAGCTCGAGCCGCAGCGGTGAGCCCGCGTGCACCGCGCCGGTCCAGCCGCTGCCGCTGGCCGCGGCGGCGGGCCCGGCCGAGTGCTGCAGCATCAGGGCCGCGGCCACGCCGGCCAGCGCCGTCGCGGTGGCCACGCCCCGTATCCGACCGGTCGAGCGGGCGGCGCCCAGGATGGCGGCCGCGGCGACGGCCAGCCCCGTGAGGGCCGCCGCCGACCGGGCCGGGGCGTCCCAGCCGACGCCGAGGATCCCCAGGGTGAGGCACCCGAGCAGGGCGGGCACCCACCGGGCCTCGAGCGGGCCGGGCACCTCGCGGTGCCGGGCGCGGCGGTCCACGGGATCGTTGGGCGGGCCCGGGGCCGGGTTCACCACGAGACGAGGTCGCGGAGCCGGTCAAGCGTGGCCGGGCCGATGCCGGGCACCGCGTCCAGGTCCTGCAGGCCGGTGAACGGGCCGACCGTCTCGCGGTGGGCGATGATCTTCTCCGCCGTGGCGGGGCCGACGCCGGGCAGGGTCTGCAGCTCCGTGGCGTCGGCGGTGTTCAGGTCCACGGTGTCGCCGGACTCGGCGCCGCCCGGCTCGCCTCCGCCACCGGCCCTGCCCGTGGTCGGCGTGGGCTGCGCCTGCGCGGCCCCGGCCACCCGGTCCAGGGCGTCCTGCGGTGTGCGGGCGGAGGGGACGAGGACCTGTTGGCCGTCGTCCAACGGGGCCGCGAGGTTGATGCGCTCCGCCCGGGCGTGCCGGGTCGGGCCGCCGGCGGCGCCCACGGCGTCGGCCACCCGGGAGCCCGGCGCGAGGCTGACCACTCCCGGCCGGGCGACCTCGCCCACCACGTGCACCCGCAGCGGGCCGGACCCGGCGGGGCCGGACGCCTCCCCCGACGGCCCCGCCTCGGACGTCCGCGCGTCGGTGCCCGCCGCCGACGGGGCGGTGGAGGGCGCGTCGGTCTGCGGGATGCCTGCACCGGCCGCGGCCGCCGGGATGGCCGCGGGCGGCGCCGGGGTGGTCAGCCAGGCCACCGCCCACCAGGCCGTGGCGGCGACGAGCAGCACGGTGACGGCCAGCAGGGCCGGCCGCCACCGCAGCACCGGGCCCCGAGGTGGGGTGCGCTCCCACCGGGACGCGGCGTGCGGGCCGGCTGTGTCGACGTCGGGGGCGGCCGCGGGCGCGGGGTCCGGGGCGAAGGCGGGCGGATCGTCGCAGAGGCGGTGGCTGGGGCTCATGCGGGCAGTCTGCGGCCCCGTCGCCGAGTCGGGCGCGTCCCGCACCCGACCTGGGGATGACCTCCGCGGTCCAGGGTGGTGTGCAGGAACGGACGCGCCCGTCTCCTCGGCGCTCCCGCACGGGCGGCCTCAGTCCCCCGAGCCCCCCGTGGGCGATTCCAGCGGGCAGATCACCACACCCAGGGCGCCCAGGCCCAGGTGCGCGGCGAGCACGGCGGGCAGCTCGACGACGGGCACGGGGGTGGTGGAGACCGGCTGGAGCCGCTCCGCGAGCTGCACGGCCGTCTCGGGGTCGCCGTACTCGTGCACGGCGATCCGCACCGGGTCCTCGCCGGCCCGCTCGGTCGCGAGCTCCACGAGCCGGTCGACGGCCCGGGCCGCGGACCGCGGGCGGTCGACCAGGCCGATCGCGCCGTCGTCGACGGCCATGACGGGGCGCACCTGCAGCAGCGTGCCCAGCAGCGAGGCCAGCCCGCTGATCCGCCCGCCCCGGCGCAGCTGCTCGAGGCTGGGCACCGTGAACAGCACGTGGCTGGAGTCCACGGTGGCCTCGAGCCGCTCGCGGATGCGGGCCACGGGCATGCCCACCCCCGCGTCCACGGCGGCGTCCACCACGGCCATGCCCAGCGCGAAGCCCACGGTGCGCGAGTCCACCACGGTCACCGGGCGCTCGGCCTCCGCGGCGGCCAGGCGCGCGGCCTCCACGGTGCCGGAGAGCTCGCCGGACAGGTGGACGGAGAGGATGCGTGCGTAGCCGGCGCGGGCCAGCTCGGCGTAGGCCGTCCGGAACGCGCCCGGCGAGGGCCGTGAGGTGCGCACCGGGGTGCCGGCGGCCAGGGCCAGCGGCAGCTCCAGCGCGAGCTCGTCCGTGCCCTCCGTGTGGATCTGCTCGCCCACCATGACGGGCAGCGCCACCTGGCGGATCCCCGCGGCCAGACCGTGTCCGAGGACGGCGCCGGGCAGGGCCGCGGCCGAGTCCGTGACGACGGCCGTGCGGTCCCGGCGGGGCGGGCGCAGCCCGTAGCGTGCCCGCCCGGCCAGCTGGGAGCGGCGGGAGCGCAGGCGGACGAGCGCATCGTCGCGCCACTGCTCGATGCTCGCCACGGCCTGCCTCCTCTCCCCCGGCCCGGTCGGGGACGGTCTCACGCGGTCAGCGGATCACCAGGTTCACGAGCTTGGGCTCGCGCACGATCACCTTGACGATCTCGGCGTCCCCGATGAAGTTCCGCACCTTCTGCGACGCGCGGGCGCGCGCCTCGAGATCCTCGGCGGTGATGTCCGCGGGCACCTCGAGGGTGTCGCGGACCTTGCCCTTGACCTGGACGACCGCCGTGACGGTGTCCTCGACCAGCAGCGCCTCGTCCACCGCGGGCCAGCCGGCGCGGACCACGGAGGGCTCGTGGCCGAGCAGCACCCACATGTCCTCGGCCGTGTACGGCGCCACGAGCGAGAGCAGCACGGCCACGGCCTCGGCGGCCTCGCGGACGGCGGGGTCGGCCGCGCCGGCGCCGGCGTCGATCTCCTTGCGGGCCGCGTTGACCAGCTCCATCGTCTTGGCGACGACCACGTTGAACTTGCCGTCGTCCAGCAGCTGCTGGGCCTCGTGCACGGTCCGGTGGGTCACCCGGCGCAGGGTCACGGCCCCGCCCGCCGGGTCCGTGCCGGCCGGGGCGCCCGTCGCGCGGACGTCGCGGGCCAGGCGCCACGCGCGGGCCAGGAACTTGCCGGCGGCGCCCGGGGCGACGTCGACCCAGTCCACGTCGTCCTCGGGCGGCGAGGCGAACACCATGGTCAGGCGCACGGCGTCGACGCCGAACTCGTCCAGCTGGTCGCCCAGGTCCACGCCGTTGCCCAGCGACTTGGACATGGCCTTGCCGCCGTTGAGCACCTGGCCCTGGTTGAGCAGGGCGCGGAACGGCTCGGTGAAGGGCACCAGGCCGAGGTCGTGCAGGGCCTTGGTGAAGAAGCGGGCGTACAGCAGGTGCAGGATCGCGTGCTCCACGCCGCCCACGTACTGGTCCACGGGCAGCCAGCGGCGCAGGGCGTCGGGGTCGAAAACGCGGGCGTCGTCGTTCGGGGACGCGTAGCGGAGCATGTACCAGGACGAGTCCACGAACGTGTCCATGGTGTCGGTGTCCCGTCGCGCGGGGCCGCCGCACTGCGGGCAGTCCACCTCGACCCACGACGTCGCCGCGGCCAGGGGCGACTGGCCCTTGGGGGCGAGCTGCTCGCCCTTGAGGTCGGTCGGCAGGGTGACCGGCAGCTGGTCCTCCGGCACGAGCACCTCGCCGCAGTCCGGGCAGTGGACCACGGGGATCGGGGTGCCCCAGAAGCGCTGACGGGAGAGCAGCCAGTCGCGCAGGCGGTACGTGGTGGTGCCCCGGCCGGTGCCGCGCTCCTGCACGATCTCGATGGCCCGCGCGATGGCGGCGGTCTTGTCCAGGCCGTCGAGCTCCCCGGAGTTCACCAGGATGCCCTCGCCGGTCGTCGCGACGCCGGAGACCGCCGGGTCCTCCTCGCCGGTGTCCAGCACGGTGCGCACGGGCAGGCCCATGGCGCGGGCGAAGTCGAGGTCGCGCTGGTCGTGGGCCGGCACGGCCATGATGGCGCCCGTGCCGTAGTCGGCCAGCACGTAGTCCGAGGCCCAGATCGGCAGACGCTCACCGGTCAGCGGGTTCACCGCGTGGCGGCCCAGGAACACGCCGCTCTTGGGACGGTCCGTGGCCTGGCGGTCGATGTCCGAGACCTTCTTCAGGTCCTCGCGGTACGCCTCGAGTTCGGCCCGCACGTCGTCGCCGGCGAGCTCGGCGGCCAGCGGGGCGTCGGCGGCGACCACCATGAAGGTCGCGCCGTGCAGCGTGTCCGGCCGGGTGGTGAAGACCGTGACGACGGGGCCGTCCTCGACCTGGAAGTCGACGTGGGCGCCCTCGGAGCGGCCGATCCAGTTGCGCTGCATGGCGAGCACGCGCTCGGGCCAGTGGCCGGTGAGCTGGTCCATGTCGTCCAGCAGCGCGTCCGCGTACTCGGTGATGCGGAAGTACCACTGGTTCAGGGTCCGCTTGGTGACCTCGGTGCCGCAGCGCTCGCAGCGGCCGTCCACGACCTGCTCGTTGGCGAGCACCGTCTGGTCCTGGGGGCACCAGTTGACCGGGGAGTCCTTCCGGTACGCCAGGCCCCTGCGGTACAGCTGCTGGAACAGCCACTGGGTCCACCGGTAGTACTCGGGGTCCGAGGTGTGCAGCTCACGGGACCAGTCCACGGCGATGCCGTACCGCTGGAAGGAGCGCTTCTGCGTCTCGATGTTCGCGTAGGTCCACTCGGCCGGGTGGGCGTCGCGCTTGATGGCGGCGTTCTCGGCCGGCAGGCCGAAGGAGTCCCAGCCGATGGGATGCAGCACGTCGAAGCCGCGCTGCATCCAGTGGCGCGCGACGACGTCGCCCATCGCGAACGCCTCGGCGTGCCCCATGTGCAGGTCGCCCGACGGGTACGGGAACATGTCGACCACGGTGCGGGTCTCGGAGCCGTCCTCGCGCGGGGCGAACGTCCCGGCCTGCTCCCAGTACCCGGCCCAGCGGGCCTCCACGTCACGGAACGAGTACTCCGCGTCGGCGGGGATGCTGGGGGTGGCCGGCACGGCGCTGTCGGGGGTCTGGCTCACGGCGGTTCGAGTCCTCACGCAGTCGGGATGGGGCGCCGGCCCTCGGGCGGCGCGGACGGGGCCGGCGGCACGGCCGGCCACCCCATCCTACGGCGACGGCGCCCCGGCTCGGCCACAGGGCCGCTCCGAGACGCCGTGCCCGGCCGGGCAGGCGCGTTCAGGCGGAGTGGCTGCCGCCTGCCGGACGCTCGGGCCCGGCGTCGGGACCGGGATGCACCTCGTCGGGGGTGACCGCGTCGTCCTCCTCCAGCACCTGGGCGACCTCGTCCTCGAGGGCCTCCGTCACCGCGCCTGGGGCCGCCACGGAGTCCCCGACCGCCTCCTGCAGCTGCACGGCGTGCTGGGCCGTGAAGGTCTTCTCCGGATGCTCACGCAGGCGGAGCAGCGCGAGCAGGCGCAGACGCAGCCCCGACTCGGCGGAGATCTGCCGGCGGTGGGTGAGCCACCAGACGAGGAGCACGAGCGCGAGCACGATCCCCAGGTGGCCCAGCGCCGGGTAGACGACGTTCATCAGGTCGCCGAAGCCGACGAAGCTCACCGCGAAGGCCAGCAGCGTGACGCCGGCGAACACGGGGCGGTAGCGGCCCGGATGGTCGGCCGTGAGGCGGCGTCCCAGCGCGTAGAACATGCCGATCGCGGTGTTGAAGATCATCAGGTAGATCACCACGACCATCGCCCAGCCCAGCCAGGGCGCGATCGAGGCGAACAGCCGCAGCATGGGGACGTCGGCGCGGCCGATCTCGGCGTAGCCGAGGTAGAGCAGCGTGGAGGCCATCAGGAGCAGGACGGTGTACATCAGGCCGCCGGTGAGGCCGCCGAGGAACGCCTCACGGGGGTGGGTGATGGACCCGCCGATCACGAGGCACATGGACACGGCCATCACGACGACGAGGCCGAAGTAGTTGACCGAGGACAGCCACCACGGGTCCACCGGCGTGGTGGCCTGGACGGCGAGGGACTCGTGGGCGGTGAAGCCGCCGTCGCGGGTGACCAGGACGTGGACGAACCCGGCCACGACCGCGACGACCACCAGGGGCGTGATCAGGGAGATGATCGCGGAGACCTTCTCCACGTCCAGCATGCCCGTCACGAGCACGAGCAGGGTCATCAGGGTGGAGCCCGCCCACGTCGGCCAGCCGAACTGCTGGGCGAGCGTCGAGCCCGCCCCGGCGAGCATGACGACGCCGATCGCGAAGAGCGTCACCGTGACCACGACGTCCAGGATGCGGGCCATCACGGGGTGTGAGACGCTCCGGAAGACGACCTTGTGGTCGGCCGCGAGGAACACGCTGCCCAGCTGGAGGATGACGGCGCCGCCGGCGGTGACGAGCAGGCCGGCCAGTCCCGCGCCCACGATGCCGATCCAGCCGAAGCCGACGAAGTACTGGATGACTTCGGCGCCGGTGGCGAAGCCGGCGCCGACGAGCAGACCGACGAAGGCGAGGGCGATCTTCAGGGATCTGAGGGCGACGGGGTGCTGCACGCATGGGCCTTTCGTGGGAGACGGGGTGCGCCCGTCCGGGCCCCGGGACCGAGGACGGGCTGGAGTACGGTAGGCACGCGTGCGCCATCGTGGCCAGGACCAGACGTCGCCGGGTTCCGGGCAGCGTGGCCTCAGGCCCACCCCAGGGCCGCCCTCCCGCTGGCACGCCGCGGCCGTGATCAGGCCGAGCACCTCGGCGGACCCCGTCCCCGCGCCCAGGTCCATCTGCAGCGTGCGGGAGGCGTGGGTGACGTCGGTGAGGTTCCAGGCCGGCCTGGCTAGGGTGGGGACGTGCCTGTCC
>NZ_JABFAZ010000009.1:53262-111359 GCF_017168505.1 Micrococcus sp. KRD077
TGCGCGATCTGCTGCGCCCGCCCGCGGCGCCCGCCGATCCCCGCGTGCTCACGGGCCACCCGGCCCGGACGCCCCGCCGGCGTACCCTGGCGGTCCCGGACCCCGTCCGCAGGACCCCGTCGTCCGTGGCCGTGTGGGAGTATGCCCCCGTTCCGGTGGCCGCGCCGGGATCGCCCGGCGCACTCGAGGGGGACGCGGCCGCTGCCCCGCTCGTGTTCGTGCACGGCTTCCGCGGGGACCACCACGGCCTCGCCCTGCTGGCCGACGCGCTCCCGGAGCATCCGATCCACTCGATCGAGCTGCCCGGCTTCGGGGCCTCGGAGCCCTTCCCCCGCGCCGAGCACACCGTGGCCCATCACGCGGACGCGGTGGCCGCCGCCGTCGTCGCCCTGGGGCTGCCGGCCGCCCCCGTGCTGGTCGCACACTCCTACGGGACGACGGTGGCGGCCGAGCTGGTCGCCCGGGAGCCGTCCCGGTGGGGACGGCTGGTCCTGCTCAACCCCATCGCCGAACCCGCGCTGCAGGCGTCGGCGTCCGCGACGAGTCGGGTGCTGGCGGCCGTCGCCGAGGGGTACTACGAGGTCGCCGCCCGCCTGCCCGAGCGCTCGGCGCGGCTGCTGCTGGGCGCGCCGCCGGTCGTGTGGGCGACCACGCTCGCCATGACCCGCACCAGGGACAGGGATGTCCTTGCGTACACCCATGACCAGCACCGGCGTCACTTCTCGGGCTTCGCCTCCGCGCGCATGCTCTCCGAGGCGTACCGCGCCTCGAGCACGGGCTCCGTGGCCGACGTCGCCGCCCGCCTCACCCTGCCGGTGCTGCTGGTCGCGGGGCGGGAGGATCCGCTGGGCTCGGTGCCGGCACAGGAGGCGCTCGCCGCGGCGATCGACGCCGCGGGCGGCACAGCGGAGCTGCACGTCCTCGACGGCGTCGGGCATCTGCTGCACTACGAGCGGCCGGCCGCCTGCGCGGCGCTGATCCGCGACTGGTTCCGCCGCGCCGGCCGCTGACGTCGTCGTCGCCCCGGCGTCGCCGCGCTCCGGCCCCTCGGGCTGGGGGCCGGTCCGGCCGCCCCCTCAGAGCACCCCGGCCGGGTCGAGCCGCACCCGCACCGGGGCGGTCTCGCGCCGAGCGCTCGCCGCGGACCGGGCGGCGCGCAGGGCGCCGACGGTGGCCTCGGCCGCCGCGTACGGGAAGATCAGCAGGGCGCGGGAGCGGATCTCGTCGGCGGGGTCCGGCACCGGCCCGATCCAGGGCAGTCGCGCCGGGCCGCCGTCGAGCGGGGCCGAGTGCGGATCCTCGTGGACGTCCTCGTCCGGCCGTTCCCGGCGGGCGGCCTCCACGAGCTCGAGGTACTCCGCGACGGCGGCGGCCTCCCCCGTGACCTCTGCGAGGCGGCCGGCGGGAGGAAGGTGCAGCTCGCGCCGCTCGGCGACCTGGCGCGCGGCGAAGCCGTCGGGGTCCCGTCGGACGAGCGCGTTCACCGCCTCCCCCGCGTCCGCGGTGACCACCACGACGCCCCCGTCGGAGGCGGGGCGGACCAGGCAGGCGGCCGCGAGCCAGCGGGCGAGCACCCGGCCCGGCACGTCGAGGCCCTCGCGCTGGAGCTGGCTGTCCCCGTCGAGCAGCAGGGCGGCCGCGTAGCCGTCGGGCGTCACCGGCTCGGCCCCCACGGTCGCCACCACCAGGGAGGGCCCGGGCGGCACCGAGCCGAGCATGTGCTGCGCCGAGGAGGCGTGCACGGGCACGCGCGGGAACGCCCGGCCCAGCTCCTCGGCCGTGCGGTCCACGCCGCGGGCCCCGGCCCGCAGCGTCGTGCCGCCGCACTCGGTGCACCGGAAGCCGCGCTCCCGGGTGCCGCACCACCGGCACGCCACCTCCCCGTGCCGGGCGGCCCGCGCGTCGCGGAAGCCCAGCGGCCCCGCGCAGACGCGGCAGCGGGCGGGCGTGCGACAGCGCTCGCACACGAGGGCGGGGATGAAGCCGGCCCGGGCCACCTGCACGAGCACCGGGCCGGGCCGTGGCCCGAGCAGCGCGGCGCGGGCGGCGGCCCAGGCGGCCTGCGGCAGCCGCGCCCGCTGCGCGAACGGGTCGCGCGCCGTCTCCCAGGCGTCGGCGGTGGAGACGACCCGCGGCCCGAGCTCCCGCTGGGTCGCGCGGGAGGGGCCCAGGTGCAGCAGCCAGCCCGACTCGACGAGCCGTTGCACCGGGACGGACCGGGAGGGCCCGGCGAAGAGCAGCGCCGCGCCGGTCGCGCGGGCCCGCTCCAGCACGACCTCTCGGGCGTGGAAGTAGGGCGCGCGGGGTTCTGCCCACGCGTCGTCGCCGTCGTCCCAGAGCACCACCAGCCGCAGGTCGCGCACGGGCGACCACACGGCGGCCCGGGTGCCGGCCACGATGCGCCGGGTGCCGCGCAGCGCGGCCAGGTGGGCGCGGTACCGGGGCGTGTTGCCGTCCTCGGAGCCGATCCGCGCGTAGGCGTCCTCCCCCACGTGCTCGTCGAGGGCGGCGCAGAGCCGGTCGAGGTCGCGGTGGTCGGGCACCAGCAGTAGGACGCCGCCGTCCGAGGCGGCCACCGTGCGCGCCAGGGCGGCCAGCGCGCCCGCCTCGTCCCATTCGAACAGGCGCGAGGGCACGACGGCGGCCGCCCGCGCGGCGTCCCCGGCCAGCACGGCGGACACGAACGCGGTGCCCCCCTCAAGGGACTCCCACACCGTGGGCACGAGGCCCTCCTCCGCCGCGGGAGGCTCCGGGCGCTCGGCGTCCGTGCCGGTCAGCGTCACAGGGTGGTCCGCGGCGGTTTCCGCGTCCTCCGCCAGGGCGGCCTTCTCGACCTGCGCGACGCGCGGGGGCACCGCGGCCCGCAGCACGTCCGTGACGACGCCGGCCTGGCGGCGGGCCACCGCGCGCGCGGTCGCCAGGACCTCCTCCGTCAGCGGCGGGATGACGGTGAGCACGCCGGTGAGCTCGGTGAGCTGGGCGCCGGTGGCCGGCTCCTGCTCCCGCGAGACGAGCCAGCCCGTCATGGCCCGTCCGCCGAAGCGGACGGACACGCGGGAGCCGGGGACCGCCCGGTCGTCCAGGGCCACGGGCACGAGATAGTCGAACTCGCGGTCCAGGTGCGGCACGGGCGAGTCCAGCAGGACGCGTGCGATCGGCCGCTCCGGCCACCCCTCGGCCCGCTCCGGCAGTCGGGGCGCGTCCTCCGGCTCCGGGAGGGCGAACAGCGCGTCTGTGATGCCCGCCTCCGGGTCAGAGGCCGGCGGCAGCGCGCAGCTGCTCGACGCGGTCCGTGCGCTCCCACGTGAAGTCGGCGTCGTCCCGGCCGAAGTGGCCGTTCGCGGCGGTCCGTCGGTAGATGGGCCGCAGGAGGTTCAGCTCCTTCACGATGGCGGCCGGACGCAGGTCGAACACCGCGTTCACGGCCTCGATGATCTTCTCCTCCGGCACCGTGGCCGTCCCGAAGGTGTCCACGTACAGGCCCACGGGCCGGGCCGAACCGATCGCGTAGGCCACCTGGAACTCGGCGCGCGAGGCGAGGCCGGCGGCCACCACGTTCTTCGCGACCCAGCGGAGCATGTAGGCGGCGGAGCGGTCCACCTTGGACGGGTCCTTGCCGGAGAAGGCGCCGCCGCCGTGCCGGGCCATGCCGCCGTAGGTGTCCACGATGATCTTGCGACCGGTGAGGCCGGCGTCGCCCACGGGGCCGCCGATGACGAACTTGCCGCCCGGGTTGATGATGATCCGCATGCCGGAGGTGTCGAGGCCGGAGCGCTCGATGACGGGCCGGATCACGTGCTCCTCCACGTCCGCCCGCAGCTGCTCCTGCGTGACCCACTCGTGGTGCTGCGTGGAGACCACCACGGCCTCGACCGTGGTGGGCACGTGGCCGGGCGCGTAGCCGATGGTGACCTGCGTCTTGCCGTCCGGCAGCAGGTACGGCATGGGCGTGTTCTCCGCCCGGCGCACCGCGGTGAGCCGCTCGGAGAGCCGGTGCGCGAGGTAGATGGGCATGGGCATGTACGCCGGGGTCTCGTCCGTGGCGTAGCCGAACATGATGCCCTGGTCCCCCGCGCCCTGCTCGTCCACCTCGTCCGCCGAGCCGTACTCGCGGGCCTCGAGGGACCGGGAGACGCCGGCGAAGATGTCCGAGGACTGCTGGCCGATGGAGATGTTCACGCCGCACTGGGCGCCGTCGAAGCCGTTGGCCGAGGAGTCGTAGCCGATGTCCAGGATGGTCTCGCGCACGATCCTGGGGATCTCCACGTACGCTGAGGTGTTCACCTCGCCGGCCACCTGCACCAGGCCGGTGGTGGTCAGGGTCTCCACGGCCACCTTCGCCGACGGGTCGGCGGCGAGGATCGCGTCCAGGATGGCGTCGGAGATCTGGTCGCAGATCTTGTCGGGGTGGCCCGCCGTGACGGACTCGGAGGTGAAGAGGCGGAGCTCTCCGCCGCCCACCCCCGAATACGGGTCGGCGTGGCGGGCGGGGCTCAGCGAGGCGGCATCGGTCATGCCGCACAGTCTAGGTCAGCGGCCCGACGCGCCGACGGGGTCGCGACCGGCGAGGTCATCCACGATCGCCTGCACGACGGCGGCCGCGGCCTCGTCCTTGGAGCCTGCGGCCTCCACGGCGGGGCGGCCGTCGGCGAACAGGATGGTCACGGCGGTCTCGTCCCGGCCGAACACCTTGTCCGTGCCGACCTCGTTGACCACGAGCATCTCGCAGCCCTTGCGCGCCAGTTTGGCCCGGCCGTACTCGAGCACGGAGGACGTCGCGTCGCCGGTCTCCGCGGCGAAGCCGACGATGAGCGGGGCCATGGGCCCGCCCTCGGAGCGGGTGCGCACGGCCGTGGCGAGCACGTCCGGGGTGCGCTCGAGCACGATGACGGGCGCGCCGCCGTCGTCGCCCTTCTTCATCTTGGCGTCCGAGACCTCGGCCGGCCGGAAGTCCGCGACGGCCGCCGCCATCACGAGGACGTCGGCGTCGGCGGCCTCCGCCTGCACGGCGTCCAACAGGTCCTGCGTGGACTCCACGGGCACGACGCGCTCGACGCCCTCGGGCGTCGGGACGGACATGGACCCGGCGACGAACCGCACGGTGGCGCCGGCGTCGAGGGCGGCGCGCGCCAGGGCGGCCCCCTGCTTGCCGGAGGAGCGGTTCCCCAGGTAGCGGACCGGGTCCAGGGCCTCGCGGGTGCCCCCGGCCGTGATCACCACGGTGCGACCGGCCAGCGGGCCGGGCGTCGGCTCGGCGTCGGACCCGGAGGCCCGGGGACGGCGCGGGGCGCCCGCGGCGGCGGCGGCCTGCGCACGCTCCCAGATCTCGGCGGGCTCGGGCAGACGTCCGGCGCCGGAGTCGGCCCCGGTGAGGCGGCCCACGGCGGGATCCACGACCGTGACGCCGCGCTCGCGCAGGAGGGCGACGTTGGCCACCGTGGCGGGGTGGTGCCACATCTCGGTGTGCATGGCGGGGGCCAGGACGACGGGGCACGTGGCGGTGAGCAGCACGTTGCCCAGCAGGTCGGGCGCCATCCCCGCGGCGGTGCGCGCGAGCAGGTCGGCCGTGGCCGGCGCGACCACCACGAGGTCCGCACGCCGGCCGAGCCGGACGTGGTTCACCTCGTCGACCGCCTCGAACGTGTCCGTGCGGACCGGGCGACCGGAGAGGGCCTCCCACGTCGCCGCGCCCACGAACTCGAGGGCGTTGGCGGTGGGCACCACGGTCACGCCGTGGCCGGCCTCGGTCATCAAGCGCAGCAGCAGCGCCGCCTTGTAGGCCGCGATGCCGCCGCCGACCCCGAGGACGATCTCCATGACGGGCTCAGGCCTCCGTGGCGTCCTCGGAGGTGCCCTCCTCGGCGCGCACCGTCTCGGCGGCCTCCTCGATGGCGGCGGGATCGCCCATCGGCTGGTGGGCGTCGGACGACTCGAGGGTGGCGAACGGGTCGTCCTCGCCCGGCAGGGAGAAGTCGCCGAAGTCCTCGGCGGCCAGGTCGGCCTCCGGGGTGGCCTCGACGGCCTCGTGGGACTCGAGCAGGTCGGCCTCGATCTCGCGCAGGGCGATGGACAGCGGCTTCTCGTTCAGCTGGGTGTCCACGAGCGGGCCGACGTACTCGAACAGCCCCTCGTGCAGCTGCGAGTAGTAGGCGTTGATCTGCCGGGCCCGCTTGGCGGCGAAGAGCACCAGGGCGTACTTCGAGTCGACCCGCTCCAGCAGGGAGTCGATGGGCGGGTTGACGATGCCTTCGTACTGTTCGGTCACGGGGTCTCCAAAGTCTTCATCTCACTGTCACGTCGGCGCCGGGTGCGGCGTCGGTGCGGCCGGTCCTCAGGCCTCGGTCGGACGGCGCTCGGGGTCCAGCCCCATGAGTCTCACCAGTTCCTCGGCGGCCCGCTCCACGCGGTCGTTCACGACGACGGCGTCGAACTCGGGTTCCGCTGCGAGTTCCAGTCTAGCCGTTTCGAGCCGACGCCGCTGTTCCTCCGGGCTCTCGGTGCCGCGGCCGAGCAGCCGGGACACGAGTTCCTCCCAGCTCGGCGGCGCCAGGAACACGAAGGTGGCCTCCGGCAGCGCACGGCGGACCTGGCGCGCGCCCTGCAGGTCGATCTCCAGCAGGACGTGGCGCCCCTGCGCCACGGCCTCCATCACACGGTCGCGCCGCGTGCCGTAGCGGTGGACGCCGTGGACGACGGCCCATTCCAGCATCTCGTCCGCCTCGACGAGGGAGTCGAACTCCTCCGGCGTCGTGAAGTAGTAGTGCACCCCGTCCTCCTCACCCGGGCGCGCCGGGCGGGTGGTGGCGGAGACGGACAGCCAGGCCTCGGGATAGTGCTCGCGGACATAGGCCGAGACGGTGCCCTTGCCGACGGCGGTGGGTCCTGCCAGGACGGTGACGCCCGGGTCCGGGGTCGAACGTGTCGGTCACGCATCCTCCTGGTGGGACGGGCCTCGCAGGCCCTTCACCCGGGCCGGCGCCGACCCGCCGGGGTGTGGGGGTCACCGGCCAATATAGGCGATCAACGCCTCGCGCTGACGACGGCCCAGGCCGCCCAGCCGACGCCGCGGCGAGATGCCGCACCCCGCCATCGTCTCCCGGGCCCGGACCTCGCCCACGCCCGGCAGGGCCAGCAGCAGGTCCACGGTCCGCAGGCGGGCGACGGCGTCCTCGGTGTCCGCGCGCGCGAACACGTCGGCCAGGCCGACCGCACCGGCGGCGAAGGCCGCCTTGAGCTCCGCCCGCGCCTGGCGGGCCTGGAGGGCCTTCCTCCGGGCCTCCGCCCGCTCCTGCACACTGAGCTGCCGCAACGCCATGGTCTGACCTCGATGCCTCTCATTCCTCACCGGCCCCGTCGAGACCCTTCCACCGTCAAGGACGACGAGCACAGCCGATCGAAAGGGAAGATACCATCCCGTCCACACGGCACGGGCGCGCCGGGAGGACGCGGGCGTCACCGCAGGGCGGCGCGATTCTCCTCGATCGTGTCCACCAGCGAGGCCACCGACGGGCCCGCGCTCAGGATGCCGCGGGACGAGGTCGCCAAGACCTGCGGCCAGGCCGTCCCGAAGTCGGCCCGCATGCCCCGGGCCGTGGCGCCCTGGGCACCGAACCCGGGCGCCAGCAGGGGCCCGCCGAGGGCCGGCAGGTCCAGGCCGAGGCGGTCCGCCTCGGCGGCCACCGTGGCGCCCAAGACGAGTCCCACCGGCCCCCACGCGTCGTCGCCGCGCAGGGCCGCGTTCTCGGCGGCCGCCGCCGCGGCGATGCGCCGGGCGACCGATCCCTCGGCCGACCCCTCGCCCACGTGCTGGACCTCGCGGCCCTCCGGATTGGAGGTCAGCGCGAGGACGAACACGCCGCGGCCGGCCTCGTGGGCGGCGCGGATGGTCGGCACGAGGGTGCCGAAACCCAGGTACGGGCTGAGCGTCACCGCATCCGCGGCCAGGGGCGAGGCATCGGCGATCCACGCGGCGGCGTAGCCGTCCATGGTGGAGCCGATGTCACCGCGCTTGGCGTCCGCGATCGTGAGCACCCCGGCGTCTCGGGCGGCCGCGAGCAGCCGCTCCAGGGCCGCCAGGCCGGCCGATCCGTGGCGCTCGTACAGCGCCACCTGGGGCTTGATCGCCGCCACGCGGGGCCCCTCGGGACCCACCGCCGCCTCGAGGGCGGTCAGGGAGAACGCCTCGAGGCCCGCCGGGGTGTCGCTCAGGCCCCACTGCCGCAGCAGGCCCGGATGGGGGTCCACGCCGAGGCACAGCGGACCGGCCGTCTCCATGGCCTGGGCCAGCCGCCGCCCGAAGGGGGCGCGGGGCCCCGCGCCGCCCGTCGCCGTCGTGGTCACGCCGCGGCCTCCGGACCGGCGACAGCCTGCTGCAGGCGCGCGTCGTGCTCCTGCAGTGAGGTGACGGACCACTCGTAGGACCGCATGGCCTCGATGGCCTGCAGGCACGCCCCGAACTCGGCCGTGGTCGTGATCACCGGCACGCCGAGCGACGTCGCGGCCGCGCGGATCTCGTAGCCGTCCGTGCGGGCGTCGCCGCCGGAGGGCGTGTTCAGCACGAGATCGACGGTGCCGGCGTGCAGCTGCTCCAGCACGGTGCCCGCGCCGTCCTCGTGCCCGGCGTCGGCGATCTTCGCCACGACCTCCGCGGGGATGCCGTTGCGCCGCAGCACCTCGGCGGTGCCGCCGGTGGAGACCACCTGGAAGCCGAGGTCGACGAGGCGCTTGGCCTGGCCCACGAGGGTGCGCTTGTCCCGGTTCGCGACCGACACGAACACGCGCCCCGAGGTGGGCAGCGGGCCGCCGGCGGCGGACTGGGACTTGGCGAACGCGGTGTCGAAGTGCTTGTCGATGCCCATGACCTCGCCCGTCGAGCGCATCTCCGGGCCCAGCAGCGAGTCGACCACGCGGCCCTCCGCGGTGCGGAAGCGGGTGAACGGCAGCACCGCCTCCTTGACCGCCACGGGCGCGCCGATCGGCAGGGTGCCGCCGTCGTACGCCGTGGGCAGCATGCCGGCCGCGCGCAGGTCGGCGATGCTCTCGCCGACGCCGATCCGCGCGGCCGCCTTGGCCAGCTGGACGCCCGTGGCCTTCGAGACGAACGGCACGGTCCGCGAGGCGCGCGGGTTCGCCTCGATCACGTACAGCACGTCCGAGGCGAGCGCGAACTGGATGTTGATCAGGCCGCGCACGCCGACGCCGGCCGCGATCCGCTCGGTGGCGCGGTGCACGCGCTCGAGCACGTCCGGGCCCAGGGTGACGGGGGGCAGCACGCACGCGGAGTCGCCCGAGTGGATGCCCGCCTCCTCGATGTGCTCCATGACGCCGCCGAGGTACAGCTCGGTGCCGTCGTAGAGGGCGTCGACGTCGATCTCGATCGCGTCCTCGAGGAAGCGGTCCACGAGCATCGGCTGGTCGGGGGTGATCTCCGTCGCGTGCGCCACGTAGTGGGCCAGCGCCTCCTCGGAGTACACGATCTCCATGCCGCGGCCGCCGAGCACGTAGGAGGGGCGCACGAGCACGGGGTAGCCGATCTCGTCCGCCACGCGCTTGGCGTCGTCGAAGGAGACGGCCGTGCCGTTCTTCGGCGCCACCAGGCCCGCGCGCTCGAGCACGAGCGCGAACTCACCGCGGTGCTCGGCCAGGTCGATGGCCGCGGGCGAGGTGCCCAGGATCGGCACGCCGGCGTCGGCGAGCTGCTGGGCCAGCTTGAGCGGGGTCTGGCCGCCGAGCTGCACGAAGACGCCGCGCACGCCGCCGGAGGCCTCCTCTGCCGCGATGACCTCCAGGACGTCCTCGAGCGTGAGCGGCTCGAAGTAGAGGCGATCGGAGATGTCGTAGTCCGTGGATACCGTCTCCGGGTTGCAGTTGACCATCACGGTCTCGTAGCCGGCCTCGCGCAGCGCCATGGTGGCGTGCACGCACGAGTAGTCGAACTCGATGCCCTGGCCGATCCGGTTCGGGCCCGAGCCGAGGATGATCACCGACTCGCCCTCGTGCGGGGCGACCTCGGTCTCGAGGTCGTAGCTGGAGTACCGGTACGGGGTGAAGGCCTCGAACTCGGCGGCACAGGTGTCCACGGTCTTGTAGACGGGGCGCACGCCCAGGGCGTGACGCACGCCGCGCACGACCGCGGCGTCCATGTGCCGCAGCGAGCCGATCTGGGCGTCGGAGAACCCGTGCCGCTTGGCGCGGCGCAGCAGGGCCTCGTCGAGGACCTCGGCGTCGCGGATCTCGTCCGCGACCTCGTTGATGAGCACGAACTGGTCCAGGAACCACGGGTCGATCGCGGTGGCCTCGAAGGCCTCCTCGATCGTGGCGCCGGCGTAGAGCGCCTGCTGGGTCTGGGAGAGCCGGTCGGTGGTGGCCGTGCTCGCCGCCGCGAGCAGGGCCTGCGGGTCGGCGTCCTGCGGGAACGCGAGCTCCGAGCCCTTCTGCTCGAGCGAGCGCAGGGCCTTCTGCAGGGCCTCCGTGAAGTTGCGGCCGATGGCCATGGCCTCGCCGACCGACTTCATGGTGGTGGTCAGCGTGGGATCCGCCGCCGGGAACTTCTCGAACGCGAAGCGCGGGACCTTCACGACCACGTAGTCCAGGACCGGCTCGAAGGACGCCGGGGTCTTCTGGGTGATGTCGTTGGGGATCTCGTCCATCGTGTAGCCCAGGGCCAGCTTGGTGGCGATCTTGGCGATCGCGAAGCCGGTGGCCTTCGAGGCCAGCGCCGAGGAGCGGGAGACGCGCGGGTTCATCTCGATGACGACGACGCGCCCGTCCACGGGGTTCACCGCGAACTGGATGTTGCAGCCGCCGGTGTCCACGCCGACCTCGCGGATGACGTTGATCGAGATGTCCCGCAGCTTCTGGTACTCGCGGTCCGTCAGCGTCATGGCCGGGGCCACGGTGATGGAGTCGCCGGTGTGCACGCCCACGGGGTCCACGTTCTCGATGGAGCAGACGACGACGACGTTGTCGTTCTTGTCCCGCATCATCTCCAGCTCGTACTCCTTCCAGCCGAGGATGGACTCCTCGAGCAGGACCTCGGAGGTCGGGCTGTACTGCAGGCCGGCGCCGCAGATGCGGTACAGGTCGGCCTCGTCGTAGGCCATGCCGGAGCCGAGGCCGCCCATCGTGAACGAGGGGCGCACCACCACGGGGTACTTCAGGTCCTCGACGGCGGCCAGGGCCTCCTCCATCGTGTGCACGATGTGGGACCGGGCGGACTCGCCGCCGGCACGCTCCACGACGCCCTTGAACAGCTCGCGGTTCTCGCCGAGCTCGATGGCCTCGATGTTCGCGCCGATCAGCTCGACGCCGAAGCGCTCGAGCACCCCGTCCTTGTCGAGGGCGATGGCGGTGTTCAGCGCCGTCTGGCCGCCCAGGGTGGGCAGCAGGGCGTCCGGGCGCTCCTTCTCGATGATCTTGGCGACCACGGCCGGGGTGATGGGCTCGACGTAGGTGGCGTCGGCCAGCTCCGGGTCGGTCATGATCGTGGCCGGGTTGGAGTTGACGAGGACGACGCGGACGCCCTCCTCCTTGAGGACGCGGATGGCCTGGGTGCCCGAGTAGTCGAACTCGGCGGCCTGGCCGATCACGATGGGGCCGGAGCCGATGACCAGGACGGACTTCAGGTCGGTGCGCTTGGGCATGGATCAGGCTCCTTCGGTGGCGGGGGTGGTGGCGGCGCGGTGCTCGGTGAGCAGCTGCACGAAGCGGTCGAACAGGTCGAGGGTGTCGTTGGGGCCGGCCGCGGACTCCGGGTGGAACTGCACGGAGAAGGCGGGCCGGTCGAGCAGGCGCAGGCCCTCGACGACCTGGTCGTTCAGGGACCAGTGGGAGACCTCGACGCGGCCGAAGCGCGACTCCGGCGCCTCGATCGGCTCGCCGAGGGGGGCGTCCACGGCGAAGCCGTGGTTCTGGGAGGTGATGGCCACGCGGCCCGTGGCCTTGTCCAGCACCGGCTGGTTCGGGCCGCGGTGGCCGAACTTCAGCTTGTAGGTGTCGAAGCCGAGCGCGCGGCCGAAGATCTGGTTGCCGAAGCAGATGCCGAAGAACGGCAGGCCGGCGTCGAGGACCTCGCGCAGCAGCTCCACCTGGGCGTCTGCCGTGGCCGGGTCGCCGGGGCCGTTGGACAGGAAGACGCCGTCCGGGTCCACGGCGCGGATGCCGGCCAGGTCCGTGGCCGCGGGCAGCACGTGCACGCGGATGCCGCGGGAGGCCAGGTGCCGCGGCGTGGCGGCCTTGATGCCGAGGTCGAGGGCGGCGATCTCGGCGATCGGCTCGCCCTCCCAGCCGTGCTCGGCCGGCTCGATGACGTACGGCTGCTCCGTGGTGACGGACTCCGCGAGGCGGGCGCCGGCCATCGACGGCTGGGCGCGCACCTCCGCCAGCAGCTCGGCCTCCGGGCGGGCGGCGTGCTCGCCGGAGAACACGCCGGCGCGCATCGAGCCCTCGGTGCGCAGGCGGCGGGTGATGGCCCGGGTGTCGACCTCGCGGATCCCGACGACGCCGAACGTCTCGAGCTCCTCGTCGAGGGTGCGCTCGGCGCGCCAGTTGGACGGACGCCGGGCCGCGTCGCGGACCACGTAGCCGGCGGCGAAGATCGCCCGCGACTCGCGGTCGGCGTCGTTGACCCCGGTGTTGCCGATGTGCGGGGAGGTCTGCACGATGATCTGCCCCGCGTAGGACGGGTCGGTGAGGGTCTCCTGGTAGCCGGTCATGCCCGTGGTGAACACGGCCTCGCCCAGGGTGCGGCCGCGGGCGCCGTAGGCCCGGCCGCGGTGGACGGTGCCGTCCTCGAGGACGAGCAGGGCCAGGTCGTCGGTGGGGGTGCTCATCGGGGGTCTCCTTCTCCTGCGCGGCCGGCCGGGTCGGCCGGGGCGGGGTCGATGATGGTCTGCAGGGCGGCGAGGAGCCGGTCGCGGTCCTCGGGGCGGTCGGGGCGGAAGGCGGAGGTGAGTTCGACGTCGCCGAGGCGCCAGCCCCAGGCGACGAGCCCGCCCGGCTCGACGAACTTGCCGGCGATCCCCGCGGACAGGCCGGCCTCGACGAGGTCGTCCGCGGGGATGAACAGGTTGGCGGCCCCGGGGCGGAGCACGAGCAGGCCGCGGTGGGCGCCGGCGTCGTGGACCTCGAGGACGGCGCGCGAGCGCAGGCCCAGGCCGTGCACCGCCACGCGGTCCAGTCGGTCCTCGCCGCGCACCGTGCCCACGTGCATGCCCTCCGCGGACAGCGTCGGCTCGGCGTCGTAGAGGGCCGTCGGCACGGGGGCCGGGGCCGGGATCCCGGCCTGCGCCCGGCGGCGGGCCCGCCACCCGAGGGCCAGCAGGCCGAGCAGCACGAGGACGACGGCCAGGGTGCCCAGGGTCACCGGCAGCCACACGTCCGCGTAGTCCTTCGTCGGGGTCCGCGGGGGGACGGGTCGGGCCGCCAGGGCGGCGGCCAGGGGGGCCAGGGGGGTGATGCTCACGCGCGCTCCCCCGTCTCCGTCAGGGCCGGGTGGCGGTACGGCCGGGCGGGGGCGCCGTCGGCGACGACGCGGGCGCCGCGATAGACCGTGTGGCGCACCGCGCCCGGCAGCTCCATGCCCCGGTACGGGCTGTTGCGGGACTTCGTCAGGTGCTGCTCGGGGTCCACGGTGCGGCGGGCCCGCGGGTCCACGAGCACGAGGTTGGCCACGGCGCCGACGCGCGGGACGCCGCGCTCGTCGGCCTGGCCCTGGTCGGTCAGGCCGGCGATCCGGGCCGGCGCCGTGGACATCACGCGGGCGACGCCCGCCCAGTCCATCAGGCCGGTGTCCACCATCGCCTGCTGCACCACGGACAGGGCGGTCTCGAGGCCCGTCATGCCCATCGCCGCGACCGTCCACTCGCACTGCTTGGTCTCGGCGGTGTGCGGGGCGTGGTCGGTGCCCACGGTGTCGATGGTGCCGTCGGCCAGGCCGGCGCGCAGGGCCAGGACGTCGGACTCGCGGCGCAGCGGCGGGTTGACCTTGAACACGGGGTCGTAGGATCGGACGAGCTCCTCCGTGAGCAGCAGGTGGTGCGGGGTGACCTCGGCGGTCACGGCCACGCCCTGGGCCTTGGCCCAGCGGATCAGCTCGACGGAGCCGGCCGTGGAGACGTGGCACACGTGCAGGCGGGAGTCCACGTGCTGGGCCAGCAGCACGTCACGGGCGATGACGGCCTCCTCCGCCACGGCGGGCCAGCCGGCCAGGCCGAGGACGCCGGAGAGCTCGGACTCGTTCATCTGGGCGCCGGCGGTGAGGTTCGGCTCCTGCGCGTGCTGGGCCACGAAGCCGCCGAAGGACTTCACGTACTCGAGCGCCCGGCGCATCAGCACGGCGTCGTGGACGCACATGCCGTCGTCGGAGAACATCCGCACGCGGGCCTGCGAGTCGGCCATCGCGCCGAGGTCGGCCAGGGCCTCGCCGGCCAGGCCCACGGTCACCGCGCCCACGGGGTGCACATCGCACCAGCCCGCGTCCCGGCCCAGCCGCCACACCTGCTCCACCACGCCGGCGGTGTCGGCCGTCGGCGTCGAGTTGGCCATCGCGTGGACCGAGGTGAAGCCGCCCATCGCGGCGGCGCGGGTGCCGGTCTCGACCGTCTCCGCGTCCTCCTTGCCGGGCTGGCGCAGATGGGTGTGCAGGTCGACGAGCCCGGGCAGCAGCACCAGGCCGGCGCAGTCGACCTCCTCGGGGGCCGGGTCGAGGCCGGCGGCGTGGGTCGCGGCGTCCGGGCCGAGGGCGGGGATCCGGCCCTCGGCGACGAGCACGTCGGCGGTCTCGCCCGTGGTCAGGCGCGCGCTGCGCAGCAGCAGGGGGGCGGGGCTGGGGGCGCTCACGGGCGGACCTCCTGGTCGTGGTTGAGGACGAGGTGCAGGACCGCCATGCGGACGGACACGCCGTTGGCGACCTGCTCGAGGGCGGTGTTGCGGGGCGAGTCCGCCGCCGCCGGGCTGATCTCCAGGCCGCGGTTCATCGGGCCGGGGTGCATGACCACGGGCTCGTCGAGCAGGGCGCCGCGGCCGGCGGTGAGGCGGGCGAAGCGGTCGTCGGTCAGCCCCCAGGTCCGGGTGTACTCCCCCGCGGACGGGAAGAAGGCGCCGCCCATCCGCTCGGCCTGGACGCGGAGCATCATGACGGCGTCGGGGCCGGCGTCGAGGGCCTCGTCCAGCGAGTAGGTGACCTGGCACGGCCACGCGGCCACGCCGACGGGCAGCAGGGTGGGCGGGGCGGCCAGGGTGACCTGGGCGCCCAGCGTGCTGAGCAGCCACACGTTGGACCGGGCCACGCGCGAGTGCAGGATGTCCCCCACGATCACCACGCGCATGCCGGTCAGGTCCTGGCCGACCAGGTCCTCTCCCGTCGCCGCGGCGAGGCGCCGGCGCAGGGTGAAGGCGTCCAGGAGGGCCTGGGTGGGGTGCTCGTGGGTGCCGTCGCCGGCGTTCACGACGGCGGAGCGCACCCAGCCGGAGTCGGCCAGCTGGCGGGCCGCGCCCGAGGACCAGTGGCGCATCACGATGGCGTCCGCGCCGATGGCCTCGAGCGTCTGGACGGTGTCCTTGAGCGACTCCCCCTTGGAGACGGACGATCCCTTCGCGGAGAAGTTGATCACGTCCGCGGAGAGCCGCTTGGCGGCGGCCTCGAAGGAGATGCGGGTGCGGGTGGAGTCCTCGAGGAAGAGGTTCACCACGGTGCGGCCGCGCAGGGCGGGCAGCTTCTTGACCTCGCGCTGGTTGACGGCGGCCATCTCCTCGGCGGTGTCGAGGACGGCGAGGGCGTCGGCGCGGGAGAGGTCGGCGGTGGACAGCAGGTGGCGCACGGCTCAGCCCTCCCGGGTCGCGACGCGGTCGACGATGCTCACGGCGTCCTCGGTGACCTCGCCGGTGCCCTCGGGGCCGTCGACCTCCATGAGCCGGACCTGAACGCGCTCGGCGGTGGAGGTCGGCAGGTTCTTGCCCACGAAGTCGGCCCGGACGGGCAGCTCGCGGTGCCCGCGGTCCACGAGGACGGCCAGGCGCACGGCGGCGGGGCGGCCCAGGTCGGCGATCGCGTCGAGGGCGGCCCGGACGGTGCGGCCGGAGAAGAGGACGTCGTCCACGAGCACGACGACGGCGCCGTCGAGGGGGACCTCGGGCAGGCGGGTGGGCATCGGGGTGCGGGCCGTGCCGCGGCGGAGGTCGTCGCGGTAGAGCGTCACGTCCACCTCGCCGACGGCGGCGGTGGGGTCGAAGGCCGGCTCGATGCGGGCCAGCAGGGCGCCGAGCCGCCGGGCCAGGGGCGCCCCGCGGCGCGGGATCCCCATCAGGACGAGACCCTCGGCACCCTTGTTGGACTCGAGGATCTCGTGGGCGATCCGGGTCAGCGCCCGGTCGATCTCGGACGCGGACAGCACGGTCCGGGCAGCACGAGGTGCGGCGGGATCAGTTCCCATGCCGGCGCCTCCTTCCCCGCCTCACAGGACGGCTCTTAAAGGATGCGTGGTTCGTCCCCGGGCGCCGGTGGGCCCCCGTGCGGGACGTCGCCGACTCTACCAGCGAGGCCCGCCCCACGGCGCGGATGACGCGGTGCGGGACGGGCCTCGTGACGGAGCTCTCGGCGGCTCAGGCGAGCAGTGTCGACTTGACCTGCTGCAGGCGGCCGAGCAGACCGTTGACGAACTCGGGCGAGTCGTCCGTGGACAGCTGGGCGGCCAGGGCGACGGCCTCGGAGATGGCGACGGCGTCCGGCACGTCGTCCTGGAACAGCAGCTCCCAGGCCCCCACGCGCAGGATCGCCCGGTCGACGGCGGGCATGCGGTCCAGGGACCAGCCGCGGGAGTAGGAGCTCAGGGCCTCGTCGAGCCGCTCCTGGTCCGCGATGACGCCTTCCACGAGCCGCTGGGTGTAGGCGTTCACCTGCAGGTCGGTGCTCTCGCGTCGGGTGCGGATGCCCTCCAGCGCGGTGGAGCCGCGCTGCTCGGCCTCGAACAGGATCTCCACCGCACGCTGCCGGGAGCGGCTGCGCGCCGTGGTCCCCCGCTTGGCAGCGGAGCCGGCGGAGGCCCGCTCAGTCATTGACGCGGCCGAGGTAGTCGCCGGTGCGGGTGTCGACCTTGACGCGGGTGCCCTGCTCCACGAAGAGCGGCACCTGGATCTCGGCGCCGGTCTCCACGGTGGCGGGCTTGGTGCCGGCGGACGAGCGGTCCCCCTGCAGGCCCGGCTCGGTGTAGGTGATCTCCAGGACCACGGACGCCGGCATCTCGAGGTACAGCGGCGTGCCCTCGTGCAGGGCGATGACGACCTGGGTGTTCTCGAGCATGTACTTCGCGGCGTCGCCGACCACGGCCCCGGGCACGGTGATCTGGTCGTAGTCCTTGACGTCCATGAACACGTAGTCCGCGCCGTCCTGGTAGAGGTACTGGTAGTCGGAGCGGTCGACGGTGGCGAACTCGACCTTGGCGCCGGCGTTGAAGGTCTTGTCCACGACCTTGCCCGTGGTGATGTTCTTCATCTTGGTGCGGACGAACGCGCCGCCCTTGCCCGGCTTGACGTGCTGGAACTCGGTGACGTTCCAGAGCTGGCCCTCCAGCTTCAGGACGGCGCCGTTCTTGATGTCGTTGCTCGTTGCCACGTGTGTGCTCCCGATCGGTCTCGCGGACCGTCACGGGTCCGCCTGGAGTGGGTGGGGTCTTGGATGTGCGCGGGCCAGTCTACGGGAGGCCCCGCGCGGGGCCGGGGTCAGCGGCGGCTCACTCCGCGATCTCCTGGTACGCCGCGAAGAGCAGGGACGCGTCCGGGATGTCCACGGTGGTGGGCTGCGCGAGCCCGTCCAGCAGGACGAAGCGCAGCTGGTCGCCGCGGTTCTTCTTGTCCCGGCGGATGCCCTCGAGCAGGGTCTGCCACCGGTCCCCGCGGTAGGAGACGGGCAGGCCCAGGGCCGTCAGCACCGACCAGTGCCGGTCCGCGGTGGCGTCGTCGAGCCGGCCGAGGGAGCGGGCCAGCTCGGCAGCGAAGACCAGCCCCACGGACACCGCGGCGCCGTGGCGCCACTGGTAGCGCTCGGCGAGCTCGATCGCGTGGCCCATCGTGTGGCCGTAGTTCAGCGCCTCGCGGGCCCCCGACTCGCGGGGGTCGCGGGAGACGACGTCCGCCTTCACCCGGATCGAGCGCTCGATCAGCTCGCGCAGCCGCGCGGAGTGCGGGTTCTGGGCCTGGGCCGGGTCCTCCTCGATGAGGTCGAGGATCGCGGGGTCGGCGATGAAGCCGCACTTCACGACCTCGGCCAGGCCGGAGATCAGCTCGTTGGCCGGCAGGGTGAGCAGCGTGTCCAGGTCGGCCAGCACGCCGGCCGGATTGTGGAACGCCCCCACCAGGTTCTTGCCCTCGGCGGTGTTGATGCCGGTCTTGCCGCCCACCGCCGCGTCCACCATGCCCAGCAGGGTGGTGGGCATGTGCACGACGCGGATGCCGCGCAGCCACGTGGCCGCCACGAAGCCGGCCAGGTCGGACACGGCGCCGCCGCCCACGGAGACGATCGCGTCCGACCGGGTGAAGTCGTTCTGGCCGAGCACCTGCCAGCAGAACCCGGCCACCTGCAGGTGCTTGCCCTCCTCGGCGTCCGGGATCTCGGCGGTCAGTGCGGTCAGGCCCACGGCCTCGAGGTCGTTCTTGACGACGTCGCCGGTGGCCCGGAGGGCGCGCGGATGGATGACCAGCACGCGTCGGACGGTCGGGCCGAGCATGTCCGGCAGGCGCGCGAGCAGGCCCCGGCCCACCACCACGTCGTAGCCGCCGTGCACGGCCGCCTCGTGGCCGCCGGCCACGGGGATGACCGTCACGTCCTCGGGTGCGGCCGGAGCGGCCGCGGGCGCCGCCCCCGGGGTCTCCTGCTCGGTGATGTCCGGCTCACGGTCGGTCATGGGTGTGACTCACTCCTTCGGGGGCGGTGGGCGTCCCCCACGATACGCCAGGCCGCCTCGGCGGCCGTCAGGCCTGTGGTGTCGAGCACGAGGTCGGCGACCTCGCGGTACAGCCCCTCGCGTTCGGCGAGGATGCGCCGCCAGGTCCCGGCGGGGTCTCCGGCCAGGACGGGGCGGCCCGCGCCGCCGCCCACGCGGCGCAGCGCCTCCTCCTCTCCGACCGCGAGGTAGACGACGTCGGAGTCCGGCCCGGCCAGCGCGCGGCGGGTGCCCGGATGCAGGACGGCGCCGCCGCCGCACGAGAGGACGCACGGGGCGGGTCGGCCGAGCACATGGCCGATGACGCGCGCCTCCTCCGCCCGGAACGCGGCCTCGCCGTGCTCGGCGAAGAACTCCGGGATCGGGCCGTGCACCTGGATGAACAGCTCGTCGGAGTCCACGAAGGGCAGCCCGGTCACGGCGGCCAGGGCCCGGCCGACCGTCGTCTTCCCGGCCCCCATCGGGCCGACGAGGACGACCCGGCGGGCCGGGCGCGCGGCCGGGTCCTCGTCGGCCGCGGCGGCCACCGTGGCCGCGGCCGTCAGGCGCGCCTCGAGGGCACCGGTCATGCCCTCCCACGGGCACACAGTGACGGGCCCGGGGACGGGACGCGTGCTCGGGTCCGGTCCCGGGGCCGGCGCGGTCCCGGGGGTGTCGGTCACGGCAGGGGGTCGCCCATCGGGCCGTCCGCCACGACGTCGGCGCCCGGCTCCGGCAAGGCGGGGACCGCGGCCTGGAACGCCTCGAGGTTGCGGCGCGTCTCGGCCACGGAGTCGCCGCCGAACTTCTCGAGCATCGCGTCGGCCAGGACGAGGGCGACCATGGCCTCGGCGACGATGCCCGCGGCGGGCACGGCCGCCACGTCGGAGCGCTGATGGTGGGCCGTGGTCTCCGCGCCCGTGGCGACGTCGACCGTGGGCAGTGCGCGCGGCACCGTGGCGATCGGCTTCATCGCGGCGCTCACGCGCAGCAGC
Organism: Micrococcus sp. KRD077; assembly: GCF_017168505.1. Lineage (NCBI taxonomy): Bacteria > Bacillati > Actinomycetota > Actinomycetes > Micrococcales > Micrococcaceae > Micrococcus > Micrococcus sp. KRD077. Next base: position 73,172 of record NZ_JABFAZ010000009.1, read on the forward strand.
TCGCCCGTCGACATGCCGGCCTCGATGCCGCCGGCCCGGTCGCTCGTGCGCCGGGGGCGGCCGTCCGCGCCGCGGGCGATCCCGTCGTGGGCGGCGGAGCCGCGTCGGGCGGCCGTGGCGAACCCGTCGCCGACCTGCACGCCCTTGATCGCCTGGATGCCCATGAGCGCCCCCGCCAGCCGCGCGTCGAGGCGGCGGTCCCAGTGCACGTGGGAGCCCAGGCCGATCGGCACGCCGTACGCCAGCACCTCCACGACGCCGCCGAGGGTCTCCCCGGCGCGGTGGGCGTCGTCGACCTCGGCGACCATCGCCGCGGAGGTCTGCGGGTCGAGGCAGCGGACCGGGTCGGCGTCGAGGCGGGCCTCGTCCTCGGGGACGGGGAACGGGTGGCCCTCCGGCAGGGCGGCCTCCCCGAAGGCCACGGTGTGGGAGACGATCCGCACGCCGAGCTCGCCGAGGAAGGCGCGGGCGACGGTGCCCAGGGCCACACGGGCGGCGGTCTCACGGGCCGAGGCGCGCTCGAGGAGGGGGCGGGCCTCGTCGAAGCCGTACTTCTGCATGCCGGTCAGGTCGGCGTGGCCGGGCCGTGGGCGGGTGAGCGCCGCGTTGCGGGCCAGACCGTCGAGCTCCTCCGCGGGGACGGGATCGGCGGCCATCACCTTCTCCCACTTGGGCCATTCCGTGTTGCCCACCTGGATCGCCACGGGCGAGCCGAGGGTGCGGCCGTGGCGGACGCCGCCGAGGATCGTCACCGCGTCCTGCTCGAACTTCATGCGCGCGCCGCGCCCGTACCCCAGGCGGCGGCGCGCGAGCGCGTCCTGCACGTCCTGCGTCGTGACCGGGATCCCGGCCGGCAGTCCCTCAACGATTCCTGTGAGCGCGGGGCCGTGAGACTCCCCCGCTGTCAACCAGCGCACCATGGCGTGCAGTCTCTCACGCACGGGGCACCGCGCCGCCACGTGTGACCGGACGGGACGCGCCGGGTGCGGCGTCCGGCACTCAGCCGGCGGCCGGCCCCAGGGCGTCCGCCGCGGCGCGCGTCACCGCCGCCCAGTCCGGCTCGGGCATCCCGGCCGCGGCGCGGGGCCGGGCCGTGAACAGCCGGACCTGCTGGATGCCCTGGTGCAGCAGCATGGACAGCCCGGACGCCACCGGACCGACCTCCCGGGACCAGGCGGACGCCAGCACGGAAGGCCACGGGTCGTAGGCCGCGTCCAGCAGGGGCGGCAGGGCGGCGTCGGCCGGCACGTGTGCGGCCAGGGCGTCCGCGGCGCGCGGCGGCAGGGTGGCGACGACGGCACGCAGCCCCGGCGCCCGCCGGAGCAGATCCGCCTGGGTCAGGGTCGCCCAGCGCAGCCCGAGCGCGTCGGCCAGGGCCGTCACCTCGGCGGCGCGGGCGGCGTCGCGGACGCCGAAGAGCACCGCGTCCGCGCCGAGCGTGGCGGCGGCGAGGACGGCCGCCGTCGCGGTCCCCCCGTTCCCGAGGACGCCGAGGGTCCCGCCCCGGGCGGCACGGTCGAGGCCGGCCGCGGCGAGGGCGCCGAGGATGCCGTCCACGTCCGTGTTCTCGGCGTGGACGACCCCGGGCGCGGAGGGGTGGTCGCGCACGAGGGTGTTCGCGCTGCCCAGGAGCCGGACACGGTCGCTGACGTGCCCGGCGGCGGCGACGACCGCCCGCTTCAGCGGCATGGTGACGGAGCAGCCGAGCCAGTCCTGCCCGCGGGCCGCGGCCGCGCCGCCGTCGGCCGCGCCCGGGGCGCCGAGGTGCTCGGCCGCGAAGGCGAGCACCTCGTCCTCGCCCAGGTCACGGCGGCCGTAGTCGACGTCGAGGCCCAGGACCCGGTAGGCGGCCGTGTGCAGCACCGGGGAGAGCGAGTGGGCGATCGGCCGGCCCAGGACCGCCGCGCGCAGCACGGGGCGCATCAGCACACCCCCGGATTGGAGGCGCAGTAGCGCTGCAGGGTGCGCACGTGCTGCTGGTGCTCCTCATAGGTGCGGGAGAACTCGGTGTGGCCGGTGCCGATGTCCGTGGTCACCCAGTAGTAGGCGTCCGTCTCGGCCGGGTCGAGGGCGGCCTCGACGGCCGCGTCGGAGGGCATGCCGATCGGACCCGGTGGCAGGCCCGGGTGCACGTACGTGTTGTAGGGGTTCGAGGCGTCCTGGCGCTGGCCCGAGGTGAAGCTGAGGCTGCGCACGCCGAGGCCGTACGTGACGGTGGCGTCGATCTGCAGGAGGCCGTGCGTCTCGGTGTTGTCCGGGGCGAGGCGGTTCTCGATGGCGCCGGCGACCTGCCGGTAGTCCTGGGGCAGGGCCTCCGCCTCGAGGATGGAGGCGATCGTGAGCACGCGCTGCTGGTCGGCCGGGTCGCGGATGTCGAGGGCGTCGAGCTCGGCGAGGGTGGGCCGGATCAGGGCGTCGAGCACCTGCTCGGCGGTGGCGTCGACGGGGAGGCGGTACTCCCCCGCGTCGAGCCAGCCCTCGAGCGTGCCCGCCTCCCCGGGGACGCCGTAGCGGGTCGGGTCCTGGGCGGCGGCCTCGAGCTCCTCGCGGGGCAGCCCCGTGGCCTCGGCGACGGCGTCCAGCACCTCGGTGAGCCGCCGGCCGCGCTCCACGAGCACGTAGTGCACGGCCCCGTCCGTGGCGCCCTGGAGCACCGCGAGGGCCTCGGCCGCGGGCATCCGCTCGCGCAGCACGAAGTCCCCCGACCGCACGAGACCGCTGTCCGTGTCCCGGGCAGCGCGCTCGAACGCACGGGCGGAGGCCACGATGCCGGCCCGGTCCAGGCGGGCCGCCACGGAGCCCAGGTCCTCGCCCGGCCCCACCGAGAACGTCACCTCGTCACCCTCGACGGCCGTGTGGTCGGGGCCGCTCAGGAAGCCGCGCACGATCAGCCCGACCACGACGGCGAACGCCACGAGCACCGTGCCCAGCACCAGCGCGGTCCGCCGCCGGTCGGCGCCGCGGTCGACCCGCGGGGCCGGGTGAGACCCGGAGCCCCGGCGACGCAGGAACCTGCGAGGCCGGCGTGGGCCGGCCGCGTCGACCGGCTGGGACGGGGCGCCGAGATCGGCCTCGTCCGCCTCGCCGTGGGCGAAGCCGAACACGTCGAGGTCGTCGTGGACGTCGGCCTCGTCGCCGAGCAGATCGTCCCACTGGTCCTCACGCCGAGCGTGCTGGCGGTCGCCGGTCACCGGATCCGCTCCCGGTCCTGGCCGGCCCAGCGTCCGGTGCGGCGCTGCTCGTCCACGGCGGCCTGCAGGATCGCGACGGCGGCCGCCTGGTCGATCACGCCGCGGCTGTCCTTGACGGACCGGCCCGCGGCCCGCAGTCCGGCCTGCGCGGAGACCGTGCTGAGCCGCTCGTCGACGAGCCGGACCGGCACAGGCTGGCCCGCCTCGACCAGGGCGGCGGCGACGGCGTCCGCGTAGTCGAGGGCGTCCTGCGTGGACGGCGTGTGCTCGCCCCGCAGATTCACCGGCAGACCGACGTACACGGCGACGACGTCGAGCTCGCGTGCGTGGGCGACGAGCTCGTCCACGTCACGACGTCGACGCGCATCCCGCCGCAGGGTGGCCACGGGGGTGGCGATCAGGCCGTCGGGGTCGGCCGACGCGACGCCCACGCGGGCACGGCCGACGTCGACGCCGAGGGTGCGCCCCCGGCGCACGGCGTCGCTCGCCACGGCGGCCCCGTCCTGACCTGCGCTCACGTCCGCCTCAGGCCGCGCGCACCGCGGCGACGACGGCCTCGAGCGCGTCCTCGACGCGCGTGACGTCCTGGCCGCCGCCCTGGGCGACGTCGTCCTTGCCTCCGCCCCCGCCGCCGAGCACGCCGGTGGCGGTCTTGACCATGGCGCCCGCCTTGAGGCCGGCCGCGCGGGCGGCCTCGTTGGTCGCCACGACCACGAGGGGCCGGCCCTTGGCCTCGGCCGTGAGGGCCACGAGCACAGGCGTGCCCGCCGCGTTGCCGCCGGCCGACTCGATCCGGGCGCGCAGGTCCAGCACGAGGGAACGCAGCTGGTCCCCGGCCACGTCGCCGACGTGGTGCGCCAGCACCCGCACCGACGTCCCGGCGGACGTCGTGACGTCCTGGGCCTGCCCGGCGAGCTGGCCGGCCTGGGCCTGCAGCGCCTGGGCCCGCAGCTCCGCGACCTGCTTCTCGGCCGCCTTGAGCCGGTCCAGGGTGGCGCCGATGCGGTCCTTGAGCTCCTCGGCCGGGGCCTTGAACATCTCCGAGAGCTCGGAGACGAGGGTGCGCTCCGCGGCGAGGTGGCGGAACGAGTCCAGGCCGACGAGCGCCTCGACGCGGCGGTTGCCCGAGCCCACGGACTGCTCGCCGAGCAGGGTCAGCGAGCCGATCTGCGCGGTGCGGCCCACGTGGGTGCCGCCGCACAGCTCGCGGGACCAGGCACCGTCGATCTCCACGACGCGCACCCGGTCGCCGTACTTCTCGCCGAACAGGCTCATCGCACCAAGTGCGCGCGCCTCCTCGAGGCTCATCTCCTGGGTGAGCACGGCGTGGTCGTCGCGGATGGCGATGTTCACCACGTCCTCGACCTCGGAGCGGGCCCCGGCCGAGAGCGCCTCGGCCCAGCGGAAGTCGAAGCGCAGGTAGCCCTCCTTGTTGAAGGAGCCGGACTGCGTGGCCTCGGGGCCGAGGACCTGGTGCAGCGCGGCGTGCACCAGGTGGGTGCCGGAGTGGGCCTTCTCGCCGTCGAGGCGGCGCTGCAGGTCGATCGCGCCGAGGGCCTGCGCGCCGGCGGCGACCTCCCCGTCGAGGACCTTGACCCGGTGCACGGACAGCCCCTTCACGGGGGCCTGCACGTCGAGCACCTCGAGGCGGAAGCCGTCGCCGGTGATCAGGCCGGTGTCCGCGGCCTGGCCGCCGGACTCCGCGTAGAACGGCGTGGCGTCCAGGACGAGCTCGAGCTCCGTGCCGGCGCCCGCGGACGCGACCTCCTCGCCGTTCTGCAGCAGGCCGCGCACCACGGACTCGGTGGTGTGCTCGGTGTAGCCGGTGAAGTGGGTCTGGCCCTCGGCGCGCAGGCGCTGGTACACGGCCGTGTCCGTGTGACCGGACTTCTTGGCCTTGGCGTCCGCGCGGGCGCGGTCGCGCTGCTCGGCCATGAGGGCGCGGAACCCGGCCTCGTCCACGGCGACGCCGGCCTCCTCCGCGATCTCGAGCGTCAGCTCGATCGGGAAGCCGTAGGTGTCGTGCAGCTCGAACGCGTCCGGGCCCGCGATGCCGCCGCCCGCCGAGCGGGCCTGGCCCACCGCGGCGTCGAGGCGGGCCGTGCCCGCGGCGATGGTCCGCAGGAACGCCTTCTCCTCGGCGTAGGCGATCCGGGAGATGCGCTCGAACTCGTCCGCGACCACCGGGTAGGTGCCCTTCATCGCGTCCCGGGAGACCGGCAGCAGCTCGGGGAACACGGGCTCGGTGACGCCCATCAGGCGCAGGGCGCGGACGACGCGGCGGATGAGGCGGCGCAGCACGTAGCCGCGGCCCTCGTTGCCGGGACGCACGCCGTCGCTGATCAGCATCAGGGCCGAGCGCACGTGGTCGGCCACCATGCGCAGGCGGACGTCGTCGTCGTAGTGCGGGTCGGCCGGGTCCTCGGTGGAGGTGTAGGAGCGGCCGGCCAGCTGCGCGGCGCGGTCGAGCACGGGGCGGACCTGGTCCGTCTCGTACATGTTCTCCACACCCTGGAGGATCATGGCGAGCCGCTCGAGGCCGAGACCGGTGTCGATGTTCTTGTGCTCGAGCTCGCCGGCGATGTCGAAGTCGTCCTTCGAGCGCACCGCGGAGAGGCGGTACTGCATGAACACGAGGTTCCAGATCTCGATGTAGCGGGTGTCGTCCGCGGCCGGGCCGCCGTCGACGCCGTACGCGGGGCCGCGGTCGTAGAAGATCTCCGAGCAGGGGCCGCCCGGGCCGGGCTGGCCGGTGTTCCAGTAGTTGTCGTCCTTGCCCATGCGCTGGATGCGCTCGGGACGGACGCCCACGTCCTCGCGCCAGATGCGCTCGGCCTCGTCGTCCTCGCGGTACACGGTGACCCAGAGGCGCTCGGGGTCCAGGCCGAAGCCGCCGTCCTCGACCGAGGACGTCAGCAGCTCCCAGGCCATCGGGATGGCCGTCTCCTTGAAGTAGTCGCCGAAGGAGAAGTTGCCGCACATCTGGAAGAAGGTGCCGTGGCGGACGGTCTTGCCGACCTCCTCGATGTCCGCGGTGCGGATGCACTTCTGCACCGAGACGACGCGCGGGCTCGGCGGGGTCTGCTCCCCCAGGAAGTACGGGATGAACGGGACCATGCCGGCCACCGTGAACAGCAGCGACGGATCCGGCGAGACGAGCGACGCCGACGGCACCACGCGGTGCCCCCTGGACTCAAAGAAGGCGGTCCAGCGGCGGGCGATCTCCTGGGACTTCATGCGGGGGTGTCCTTCTGCGTGGTGGTGGTCTGGGGGCGGGCGGCGCCGTGCGACGGCGGCTCCACGGTCTCCCCGGAGATGATCGGCCCCGTGTGGGGCAGGTAGGGCGCGGCCCAGGGGGCCTCGGCGCGGACGCGCTCGGCCAGGCGCCGGGCACCGTCCTGCAGGGCGGCCGCCGCGGCGTCGGCGGCGGCCTCACCGGCCTGGCGGGCCAGACGCTCCGGGTCCAGGCGGGCGGAGAACCCCGCGCGCCCCCCCGCGGAGCCAGGGTCAGACGTCGGCGCGTCGGTCGCGTCGGTGGCCGGGTGGGCACGGTCGCCGAGGGCGCGGTGTGCGAACCAGCCGGATGCGGCGCCGGCGCCGACGAGCAGCAGCGAGCGGAGCATGGCGGGGGCCTCCTTCGGACGGCAGGGATTCCGGCCCCACCTTACCGGGCGCGGCGCCGATCCCCGGCGGCGGGCCCGGGGGACGCCGCAGGCCCGGTCACCTCCGAGAGGTGACCGGGCCTGCGGGACGCGCGGGGCGCCGTCGTCCGGGACGGACCCGGCCGCGGCGGATCAGCGCGCGTAGTACTCGACCACGAGCTGCTCCTCGCAGGTCACGGGGACCTCGGAGCGCTTCGGGCGACGGGTGAGGGTGGCGCGCAGCTTGTCGATCTCCACGGTCAGGTAGCCCGGGGTGGCGGGCAGGACCTGCTGGTGGGCGCCGGCGGCGGCCAGCTGGAAGGGGACCATCTTCTCCGAGCGCTCGTGCACGTGGATCATCTGGCCCTCCTTCACGCGGAACGAGGGGACGTCCACGCGCTTGCCGTCCACCATGATGTGGCGGTGCACGACGAGCTGACGGGCCTGCTGGATGGTGCGGGCGAAGCCGGCACGCAGCACGAGGGCGTCGAGGCGCTGCTCGAGGAGCTCGACCAGGTTCTCACCGGTCAGGCCGGCGGTGCGCTTGGCCTCCTCGAAGTAGCGGCGCATCTGGGCCTCGCGGATGTTGTACTGGGCGCGCAGACGCTGCTTCTCCTTGAGGCGCACCGCGTAGTCCGAGTCCTGCTTGCGGCGGGCACGGCCGTGCTGGCCGGGGCCGTACGGACGACGCTCCATGTACTTCTCGGCCTTGGGGGTCAGCGCGATGCCCAGGGCGCGGGAGTGCCGCACGGTGCGGCGGGTGCGAAGGTTGCCACTCATGGTGGACCTGCCTTTCCTTGACGTGCGGCACGGTTCGGGTTTGTCTCGAGGTCTCGTCCGGGCGCCGGGGCGCACGGGTCAAGGGGCCTCGAACCTGGCCTCCCCGCGATCCTGAGGAGAGCTGAGGGGCGTGCCGCCGCCCGTCATCCACTGATGCGCTGCGCGTCCCTCGCCCGGGCACGCGGGCGTCCGCGGGGATCCGAGCGAGGGGGATGCGTCCGGGGCGCAGCGCCTGCCAGACCGGTCCACCTTACCAGAGCGACGACGACGGGGCGGGCCGGGGCTCAGGCGCGCGGCGTGGCCGCGGTGCCGGGGTCCGCGCCGAGGAGCTGACCGGCCTGGTCCAGGTGGGAGGCCTCGACCAGCACGTCGTACGACTCGGCCTCCATGGTCTGCAGGGACGTGAAGTCGCGCCTGCCGCCGGTGGCCGCGTGGCCGATCGCCCCGAAGACCGCCCCCCACAGGGCGCCCAGGCCCAGGGAGATCAGCAGGATCCAGAGGAACCCGAAGCCGGGGGCGAAGATCGAGAAGAGCAGGCCGAGCAGGAGGCCGAACCACAGGCCCTGCAGCCCGCCGCGGACGGCGGCCTTGCCGGTGGTCATCCGGCCCAGGACCTGCTCCACGGAGCGCAGCCCGGTGCCCACGATGCGCACGCGCTCCACGGGGAACCCGGCGTCGGAGAGCTGGTCCACGAGGGCCTGGGCCTCGGCGTAGGCCGGGACGGAGCGCAGGATGCGGTAGTCGGCCTGCGGGAGGGCGGGGCCGCCGGCGCCGGGGCGGCCGTACGGGGCCGGCTGCTGCGCGGCGGTGTGCTGGGGGGTGGACTGCTGCGGAGTGGACTGGGTCATGGGGGCGGCTCCTTCTGTTCCTTCTGTGCGTCGGTGGTGCATGGGGGCGCGAGCGGGCGAGGAGTCGGCGGGCCGACGTCGACCGCCCCGCTCATCCCTGGACAACCGGTGATCCGGGCGTCTTTATTCCGCGCGGCCGCCCGAGGCCTCCGCCCTCGGGCCCGGCGCGCGCTCAGTCGCCGCGGATGATCCGGCGCAGCGCGGCCACCTGCTCGGTGAGCCGCTTCTCGTGTCCGATGGGCTTGGGCCGGTAATAGTCCCTCCCGACCAGGGGGTCCGGCGCGTACTGCTGACGGGCGACGGCGTGCGGCTCGTCGTGGCTGTAGACGTAGCCCTGGCCGTGGCCGAGGGCCGCCGCGCCGGGGTAGTGCGCGTCCCGCAGGTGCGCCGGCACCGCGCCCGTGTGGCCGGCCCGCACGTCCGCGATCGCCTCGTTCACGGCGGTGTAGCTCGCGTTGGACTTCGGCGCGGTGGCCAGATGCGTCACGGCCTGCGCCAGGATGATGCGTCCCTCCGGCATGCCGATCAGCTGCACGGCCTGGGCGGCGGCCACGGCGGTCTGCAGCGCGGTCGGGTCGGCCATGCCCACGTCCTCGGACGCGGAGATGATCAGCCGCCGGGCGATGAACCGGGGGTCCTCCCCCGCCTCCAGCATCCGGGCGAGGTAGTGCATCGACGCGTCCACGTCCGAGCCGCGGATGGACTTGATGAAGGCACTGATCACGTCGTAGTGCTGGTCGCCGTCCTTGTCGTAGCGCTGGACGTGGTGGTCCATCGCCTGCGCGGCGTCCTCCTCCGTGACCGCGACGGCGCCCTCCCCCGCCCGGCCGGCCTCGCGCGCCTTGTCCAGGGCGACGCCGGCCGCGGCCTCCAGCACCGTGAGCGCCCGCCTCGCGTCGCCGCCGGCCATCCGCACCAGGTAGTCCCGCGCGTCGTCCTGGAGCACCACGGCGCCGTTGAGCCCGCGCTCCTGGGTCACGGCACGGTCCAGCAGCCCGACGATGTCGTCGTCCGTGAGGGGACGCAGCGTGAGCAGCAGCGACCGGGAGAGCAGGGGTGCGATCACGGAGAAGGACGGGTTCTCCGTGGTCGCGGCCACCAGCACGACCCAGCGGTTCTCGACGCCCGGCAGCAGCGCGTCCTGCTGCGCCTTGGAGAAGCGGTGGATCTCATCGAGGAACAGGACGGTGGTGCGCCCGTAGAGGTCCCGTTCGCGCTGGGCCTGCTCCATCACCTGCCGCACGTCCTTCACACCGGCCGTGATCGCGGACAGCTCCGTGAACGTGCGCCCGGGGGCGCGGGCGATCACGTGGGCCAGCGTCGTCTTGCCGATGCCCGGAGGCCCGTAGAGGATGACCGAGCTCGGTCCCGCGGCGGAGTCCGGATCGGGCTCGGCGAGCTTGCGCAGCGGGGAGCCCGGCCGCATGAGGTGCCGCTGGCCCAGCACGTCATCCAGCGTGCGCGGGCGCATGCGCACGGCCAGCGGTGCGCCGGGGTGCGGGGCGGCCACGGTGCCGGCCGGGCCGTCGTCGTCGGCCCCGGTGTGCGCGGCGCTGAAGAGGTCGTCCATCGGGTCCAGGGTAGTCCTCGGCCCGCGGGCGCGTGGGTGGCATCCTGGCCGCATGAGCCCCGCCGCCCCGCGCGCCGACCACACCCATGTCCTGCTGCTGCGCGGGATCAACGTGGGCCGGAGCAACCGTGTCGGGAAGGACACGCTGATCCGCTGGGCCCGGGCCGCCGGCGGGGAGGCGGTCACGACCCACCTGGCCAGCGGCAACGTCCTGTTCCGGGCGTCCTCCGACGCGGCCGCCGAGGGCGTGCGGCAGGGGTTCGCGCGGCGGGCGCGTGAGGAGGGCGGCCTCGACGTCCCCGTGGTCCTCGTGGACGTGGGCACGCTCCGGCGCGCCCTGGAGCTGCACGACGCGCTCCCCTGGGCCGGCGGCGAGCCGAAACGCACCCAGCTCACCGTGCTCGAGGACGACCCCGCACCCGAGGCGGCCGCCGCCCTGGCCGCGCTCGACCACGGGGATGGCCGACCCGCGGGGCCGGATCGCACGGCCCTGGAGGGACGGCTGCTGTGGATGCGCTGCGCCGCGGGGGTCGCCGACTCCCCGCTCACCCCGGCTCGCCTCGACCGGGCGCTCGGGGTGCGCGGCACGGCCCGGAACCTCACGACGGTGCGGGTGCTCGCGGGGCTGCCGAGCGAGGACTGACCTCGGCGGACGGCACGCGGGGCGTCCGGGGCGTCGACACCCGCGGGACACCGCGCGCTGGCCGGGACGTCACGGTCCGTTCACATCCGTGCGATGGGGTGACCCCGTCCTCCGCCTCCCTGCCCTGACTGGAGCATCCATGCCTCGCCTCGCACGCCTCGCCACGGCCGTCACCGCCGCGGCCCTGTCCACGGCCTTCCTCGCCCCGGCCTCCCTCAGCGCGCCCGCCCCGCACTCGGCCACGGCCCAGCGCGCCGCCATCGCCGCCAACCCGTCCGGCAAGAGCATCGAGCTCACCCGCGCCGGCACCCACGAGACCGGCGTGTTCGGCGAGTCCGCCGCCGAGATCCCGGCCTTCGACGCGGTCTCCGGCCGCCTGTTCGTGGTGAACGCGCAGCGCGGCGCCGTCGACGTCATGCGCCTGGGCGCCGACGCCGCCCCCGTGGCCGAGCGGACCCTCTCCGCCGAGGGCCTGCGCACCGCGGACGGCTCCGTCACGGACAAGGGCGCCACGGTGAACTCCGTGGCCGTCTCCGGCGGCGTGATGGCCGTCGCCGTGGAGGCCGCCGAGAAGACCGACCACGGCTGGGTCGTGTTCTTCGACACCACCACCCTGCGCTACCTCGGCGGCGTGCGGGTGGGCGCCCTGCCGGACTCGCTGGCCTTCTCCCCGAACGGGGCGTACGTGGTGGTCGCCAACGAGGGCGAACCGGCCGACGACTTCTCCGTCGACCCGGAGGGCACGATCTCCGTGGTCTCCGTGCCGAAGAACGCCCAGCAGTTCTCCCGCCTGACCCAAGACGCGGTGCGCACCGTGGACTTCCGCGCCTACGACGCCGGCACCGCCCTGCCCGCCGGCGTGCGCGTCTCCGGCCCCGATGTGGCCGTGCCCGCCGGTCACGAGCCCGCCGGTCGGGTGGCCCGCAACCTCGAGCCGGAGTACGTCACCATCGACCCGCCCGGACGCACCGCCTACGTGTCCGTGCAGGAGGCCAACGCCGTCGCCGTCGTGGACCTGAAGTCCGCCACGCTGGAGGACCTCTGGGCGCTGACGCCCACCGACTGGTCCACCGAGGGCATGCTGGACGCCTCGGACAAGGACGGCGGCATCGAGCTGGGCCACTGGCCGGTCGACGGCCTGCCCATGCCCGACGGCATCGACACGTACCGCTGGCGCGGTCAGAACCTGGTCGTCACCGCCAACGAGGGTGACGGGCGGGAGTGGGGCGACTTCAACGACTCCGAGCGCGTCAGCGACCTGGACCTGTGCGCCGCCGAGTTCCCGGGGGCCAAGGCCCTGCAGAAGAAGGATGCCCTGGGCCGCCTGAAGGTGCTCACCGACCTCGGCTACGACTCTGAGCGCGAGTGCCACTCCTCCCTGACCACACTGGGCGGCCGGTCCTTCTCCATCTACACCGCGGACGGCACCCGCCTGTTCGACTCCGCCGGCATGATCGAAGAGCAGATCGCCCGGCTCGTGGCCGCCGGCGAGCTGCCGGAGCACGCGTTCAACGCGAACAACGACGAGACCCCGTCCGGGGACTCCCGTTCGGATGACAAGGGCCCCGAGCCCGAGTCCGTGGTGGTGGGCACGATCCAGGGCCGCACCTACGCGTTCGTGGGCCTCGAGCGCATCGGCGGCGTGATGGTCTTCGACATCACCGACCCGCGGAACGCCACCTACGTGGACTACGTCAACGACCGTGACTGGGATGCCGCGGGCGACGACGCCGCGGCCGGCCTGGGTGACATGGGCGCCGAGGGCCTGACCTTCGTGCCGGCCGACGAGTCCCCCTCCGGCACCGCCCTGCTGATCGTCGCCAACGAGGTCTCCGGCTCGACCACCGTGTACGAGGTGGATCCGACCCGTCGTCAGTGATCCGCTGACGCGGACCGGTTCCGGGCGCGTTGCAGAATGGCTGCATGAGAGCCGTTCTGCAACGCGCCCGTTCCGCTTCCGTCGTCGTGGATGGCGAGGTGGTCGGCTCCTTCGAGGGCGAGGGGCTGGTGATCCTGCTCGGAGTGTCAGTCACGGACACGGAGGCCGAGGCCGTCCAGGTGGCCCGCAAGGTGGCCGGGCTCCGCATGCTCGACGGCGAGCGGTCCCTCACCGACGCCGGTGCCCCGGCGCTCGTCGTCAGCCAGTTCACGCTGTACGGCGACGTGCGGAAGGGCCGGCGGCCGTCCTGGACGCGCGCGGCGAAGGGCAACCAGGCCGAGCCGCTCTACGAGCGGTTCACGGCCGAGCTCGAGGCCGCCGGCGTGCGCGTGGAGCGCGGGGTGTTCGGCGCGAAGATGGACGTCTCCCTCACCAACTCCGGGCCGTTCACGCTGATCGTGGACTCGGACGAGCTGGCCGGTCCGCGGCGCGGCTGAGGCGGGCCCGCCGCGGACCCGGATCAGGCCTCCGGCTCGGCCTCGGCCTGCTTCGGCTCCGGCTGCGCGTCGACGCCGGCCTCCTTGCGCTGCTGGGCGGTGATGGGCGCCGGTGCGGCCGTCAGCGGGTCGAAGCCGCCGCCGGTCTTCGGGAACGCGATGACCTCGCGGATCGAGTCGGTGCCGGCCAGCAGGGCGACCACGCGGTCCCAGCCGAACGCGATGCCGCCGTGCGGCGGGGCGCCGTACTTGAAGCCCTCGAGCAGGAAGCCGAACTTCTCGTTCGCCTCCTCCGGGGACAAGCCCATGACCTCGAACACGCGCTCCTGCACGTCCCGACGGTGGATGCGGATGGAACCGCCGCCGATCTCGTTGCCGTTGCACACGATGTCGTACGCATACGCCAGGGCCGCGCCCGGGTCGGTGTCGAAGGTGTCCGCGAACTCCGGCTTGGGCGAGGTGAACGCGTGGTGCACGGCGGTCCAGGCGCCCGCACCCACGGCGACGTCGCCCGAGGCCACGGCGTCGGCCGCCGGCTCGAACATCGGCGCGTCCACGACCCACACGAACGCCCAGTCGGCGTCCTTCGCGGCCACGCCGTCACCGGCATCGGTGAACAGCCCGCAGCGACGGCCGATCTCCACGCGGGCCGCACCCAGCAGCGCGCGGGACTCCTTCGGCTTCCCGGCGGCGAAGAACACGCAGTCGCCCGGGTTCGCGCCCACGGCGGCGGCCAGCCCGGCCTTCTCCTCCTCGGAGATGTTCTTGGACACCGGGCCGGTCAGTTCGCCGTCCTCCTGGATGAGCACGTAGGCCAGGCCCTTGGCGCCGCGCTGCTTGGCCCACTCCTGCCACGCGTCGAGGGTGCGGCGGGCCTGGGAGGCGCCGCCCGGCATCACGACGGCGCCCACGTACTCGTTCTGGAACACGCGGAACGGGGTGTCCTTGAAGTATTCGGTCAGGTCCGTCAGCTCGAGGCCGAAGCGCAGGTCCGGCTTGTCCGAGCCGTACTTCTCCATCGCCTCGGCGTAGGTCATGCGGCGGATCGGCGTCGGGACGTCCACACCGACGAGGGCCCACAGGGCCTTGACGATCTTCTCGCCGAGGGCGATCACGTCGTCCTGCTCCACGAAGGAGGCCTCGATGTCCAGCTGGGTGAACTCGGGCTGGCGGTCCGCGCGGAAGTCCTCGTCGCGGTAGCAGCGGGCGATCTGGTAGTACTTCTCGATCCCGCCCACCTGCAGCAGCTGCTTGAACAGCTGCGGTGACTGCGGCAGGGCGTACCAGGAGCCGGGAGCCAGGCGGGCCGGGACGAGGAAGTCGCGGGCGCCCTCCGGCGTCGAGCGCGTGAGTGTCGGGGTCTCGACCTCCACGAAGCCCTCGCCGTGCAGCAGCTCGCGCGCCGTCCGGTTGACCTCGGAGCGCAGGCGCATGATGCGCGAGGGCTGCGGGCGGCGCAGGTCCAGGTAGCGGTGGCGCAGCCGGGCCTCCTCGCCGACCTCCACGTGCTCGTCCACCTGGAACGGCAGCGCGGCGGCGGTGTTGAGCACCGTCACGGTCTCCGCGATCAGCTCGATCTCACCGGAGGGCAGGTTCGGGTTCTCATTGCCCTCGGGGCGGCGCTCGACCGTGCCGGTGACCTGCAGGACCCACTCGTTGCGCAGCGGGTCGAAGTCCGCCTCGTCCCGCACCACGACCTGGGCGAAGCCCGAGGCGTCGCGCAGGTCCACGAAGGCCACGCCGCCGTGGTCTCGCCGCCGCGCCACCCAGCCGGTGACGGTGACGGTCTGGCCGATGAGCGAGGCGTTGAGCTCGCCGAGGGAGTGGGTGCGCAGCACGAGGATCCTCTCCGTCCGGTCGCCGGACGATGTGCGGGGTTCATGTGATGGTCGACGCCGTGTGATACGCCTGCGGGGCGGGCGCGCGCCGTTCCCGTCAGTCTAGTGCCCCGTCCACACTGCCCCAGCCCAGGAGGACCCCGTCATGACCGCCGCCCTGCAGCGCCGCCTGACCCTGCTCCACGCCGTCGCGATCGGCCTCGGCTCGATGATCGGCGCGGGCGTGTTCACCGCGATCGGCCTGGCGGCCGCGCTCACCGGCGGCCACCCCGGCCTGCTGTACGGGGCCCTGGCGGTCGCGGCCGTCGCGGCCCTGTGCAACGCCCTGTCCACGGCGCAGCTGGCCACCGTCCACCCCGAGTCCGGCGGCGCCTACGTCTACGGCCGGCGGCAGCTGCACCCGTGGGCCGGCTTCGTCGCCGGCTGGGGCTTCGTCACGGGCAAGACCGCGTCGGTGGCCGCGATGGCGGCCACCCTCGGCCTGTACCTCTTCCCCGACGACGCCGCCGCGGCCCGGTGGACGGGCGTGGCCGCCGTCGTCGTGCTCACCGGGGTGGCGATGGCGGGCGTGACGCGGACCGCGCAGGCGACGTTGGCGATCCTCGTGCCCGTGCTCGCCGTGCTCGTGTTGGCCATCGGCGCAGGCCTGGCGCGCGAGGCCCCCGGGGGCTCGGCCGCGGCGCTCGGCGTCGACTCCCCCGTGCAGGGCGTGCTCATGGGCGCGGGCGTCCTGTTCTTCGCGTTCGCCGGCTACGCGCGCGTGGCCACCATGGGTGAGGAGGTCATCGACCCCGCACGCACGATCCCGCGCGCCATCCTGATCGCCCTCGCCGTGACCGTGGCGCTGTACTTGCTGCTCGCCACGGCGCTGATCTCGGGCCTCGGGACCTCCGGGCTGGCCCGGTCCCCGGCGCCCGTGCGCGACCTGCTCGAGACCGCCCTGGGCTCCGGCTGGGGCTGGGTGGCGGTGGCCGGCGCCGCCCTCGCCGCGGCCGGGGCCATGCTCAACCTGCTGACGGGCATCTCCCGCACCGCCCTGGCCATGGCCCGCGAGTCCGACCTGCCCCGCCCCCTGGCACGGGTCCATGCGGGGACCGGCACGCCGTGGACGGCTCAGCTGACGTTGGCCGCGGCCGTGATCCTGCTCCTGCTCACCACGGACATCCTCACCGTGGTGGGCTTCAGCTCGTTCGGCGTGCTCGTCTACTACGCGGTGGCGAACCTGTCCGCCCTGACCCTGCGCGGGGACGACGACGGCCGCCGCCCGGCCCGGCCGCGCCCGCTGCGCCCGCTGCGCGTGCCCCGCGCCGTCAACGTCCTGGGCCTGGCCCTGTGCCTGCTGCTCGCCCTCAGCCTGCCGCCGATGTCCGTGGCCGCGATGGCGGGCGTGTTCCTGATCGGGGTGGGCGGGCGCGCGTTCGTGCGGGCCGGGCGCCGGGGCCGGTGACCCGACGCGCAGACACCCACCGCCGCCGCACACCGGGGCCGGCATAGCGGCCGCGTCCGCTCAGTCCTGCGCGCGGGCGACCTGCGGCAGCAGGTCCTCGGCCGGCGGGGTCCAGTCGGCCGGGTCCGCGGCGTGCTGCTCGCCGGAGCGGATGTCCTTCACCTCGTGGACCCGCGCGCCGGCGTCGTCCCGACCCATGAACCAGACGAACGGGATGCCGCGGCGGTCCGCATACTTGATCTGCTTGCCGAACTTCTCCGCGGACACCGCGACCTCCGCGGGGATGCCGCGCTCCCGCAGCAGGGCCGCGACGTCCTGGGCCTCGGACCAGTCCTCGTCCGCCGTCAGCGCCACGTACACCGCGGTCGGCACGGAGCGGGAGGCCACGGCCATCTGCTGGGACAGCATGCGCATCACCAGCCGCGTCACGCCGATGGACAGTCCGACACCGGGGAACACGCGGTTCCCCTTGGACGCGAGCGCGTCGTAGCGGCCGCCCGAGCAGATCGAGCCGAGCTGCTCGTGGCCCACCAGGACGGTCTCGTAGACGGTGCCCGTGTAGTAGTCCAGGCCGCGCGCGATGGACAGGTCCGCCACGGCGCGCCCGGGGGCGCGGCGGTGCAGGGTGGCGACGACGTCGGCCAGCTCGGTCAGCCCCTCCTCGAGCAGCTCGTGGGTCACCCCCAGGGCGCGGACCCGCTCGACGAACGAGGTGTCCGACGTGCGGATGTCCGCCAGGGCCAGCGCCTGCGCAGCCTGCTCGGGGCTCGCGCCGACCTCCTCCTGGAGCAGCCGCGCGACCTCCTCCGGGCCGACCTTCTCCAGCTTGTCGATGCTGCGCAGCACGCCGGCGGTGTCCTCCAGGCCGATGCCCCGGTAGAAGCCCTCGGCGAGCTTGCGGTTGTTCACGCGGATGAGGAAGTCGCCGATCGGCAGGGCGCCGAGCGCCTCGGCCATCACCAGTGCGACGTCGGCGTCGTACCGGGGCGAGAGGGCGCCGTCGCCGACGACGTCGATGTCCGCCTGGGTGAACTCGCGGGCGCGGCCCTCCTGAGGGCGCTCCCCGCGCCAGACCTTCTGCATCTGGTAGCGACGGAAGGGGAAGGCGAGGTGGCCGGCGTTCTCCACGACGTAGCGGGCGAACGGCACGGTGAGGTCGAAGTGCAGGGCCAGGCGCTTGGGGTCCGCCGGGTCCTTGGGATCGCGCAGGCCCGCGGCGACCTCCTCGTCCTCGGCCAGGCGCGAGACCGCGTAGACCTCCTTGTCCACCTCGCCCTTGCGCAGCAGCTGGCCCAGGGTCTCCACGGCACGGGTCTCGATGCCGGCGAACCCGTGCAGCTCGAAGGTCCGCCGCAGCGTGTCGAGCACGTGCTGCTCCACGAGCCGCTCGGCGGGCAGCCACTCGTGGAAACCGGACAGGGAGGCCTTGCGGGACATGGCGATCCTTCGAGACGACGACGGCGGGGACGCGCGACGGTCCCCCGCCGGCGCACCGGCCCATTCTAGGCGCGGGCGCTGCCCGGCCCGGTACGCTGGCCCTGTTCGTGTCCATCCCGACCGGCCGCATCCCTCGACGACTGCGTGCCGGCGCAGTCAGGGAGAGTTCCAGCGGTGACCAATCACATGCAGCCCGACGACCAGCAGTCCCCCGCCACCGAGGCCGCCGAGACGACCGTGCCCGCCGAGGCCCGGCCCGTCCCCGAGGTCGTCCCCGACGCGCCGGCGCACGGTGAGGCCTCCCCGCCCGCCGAGGCGCCCGCCGTGCCGTCCCCGGCCGCGATGAAGAAGGCCAGCCCGGCCGCCGTGCGCCCCGCGACGCCCGCCGCCGCGTCCGCCGCCCCGGCCCCCGTCGTGGCCCCGACCGTGCCACCCACCCCGGTGGAGGAGGCCGCCAGGTTCGCCCGGGTGAGCGAGGACGGCCACGTCACGCTGCTGGACGGGCAGGAGGAGCACGCGGTCGGCCAGGTGCCGGACGCGAGCACCGAGGACGCGCTGGCGTACTTCGTGCGCAAGTACGACGACGTGCGCGCCCAGATGGCCCTGTTCGAGCAGCGCATCGCCGCCGGCGCCCCCTCGGGTGAGCTGGGCCGGGCGCTGGGTCAGATGACGACCGCGGTGAACGAGCGCCACATGGTCGGCGACATGGACGCCCTCCGCACCCGCCTGGCGGCTCTGGAGACCCTCCTGGGTGACTACCGCGCCGCGGAACAGGAGGCCCGGCAGGCCGCCCAGGCCGAGCAGCTGGCCACCCGCGAGGCCATCGTCGCCGAGGCCGAGACCTTCGCCCAGACCCCGGCCGAGCGGATGCCCTGGAAGACCGCGTCCCAGCGCATGACGGAGCTGTTCGAGGAGTGGAAGGCCGCCCAGAAGGCCGGTCCGCGTCTGGCCAAGTCGGTCGAGGACGACCTGTGGAAGCGCTTCCGCGGCGCCCGCACCACGTTCGACAAGACCCGCCGCGCCCACTTCTCCCGGCTGGACGCCGCCTCGGCCGAGGCCAAGCAGGTCAAGGAGCGCCTCATCGCCCGCGCCGAGGAGCTGTCCACCTCCACCGACTGGGGCGTGACCGCCGGCAAGTACCGCGACCTGATGGACGAGTGGAAGCGCGCCCCCCGGGCCTCCCGCAAGGAGGACGACGCCCTCTGGGCCCGCTTCCGCGCCGCCCAGGACGTCTTCTTCGCCGCCCGCAAGGCCGCGAACCAGGAGATCGACCGCGAGTACGGGGCCAACCTGAAGGTGAAGGAGCAGATCCTCGCCGACGGCCAGAAGCTGCTCCCCTTCACGGACGTCAAGGCCGGACGGCGCGCGCTCAACGAGCTGCGCGGGCGGTGGGAGGATGCCGGCCGCGTGCCCCGCGGGGACGTCCGTCGCATGGAGGAGGGCTTCCGCAAGCTCGAGGACGCCCTCAAGCAGGCGGAGAACGAGCACTGGCGCCGCACCGACCCGGAGACCAAGGCCCGCACGAACTCCGCCCTCACGCAGCTCGAGGAGACCATCGCCGGGCTCGAGGCGGATCTCGCCCGGGCCCAGGCCCGGGGCGACCAGCGCGCCGTCAAGAAGGCCCAGGAGGCGCTCGACGCGCGCCTGCAGTGGAAGCAGGCCCTCGAGGCCTCGGCCTCCGAGCTCCGCTGAGCCCCACCCGTCTCGAGCACGCCCCCGCGGCCCGCCTGTCCACAGGCGGCCGCGGGGGCGTCCCCGTCTCTGGCAGGCTCCGGGCATGACGACCGTGACGATCGAGGAGACCGCCCCGACCGGGGCGCTCGTGCTGGCGGGCGACCCCTTCACGGAGCCGGAGCTGCAGGCGCTCGGCGCGCGGGGCGCCGTGCGGCCGCTGCTGCCCGGAGTGTGGGCGCGGCCGGACGCCGCGGAGGATCCCGCGGTCCGGGCCGCTGCCCTGTGGACCTTCGGCGGCCCGCTCCTGGCCGCCGGCTGGACCGCGATCGGCCCGTCGGCGGCCTGGATCCTGGCCGGCGGCGCAGCGCCCGGGCGGCTGTACGCTGCCGTGCCGCACTTCCACCGGCGCCCCGCCGGCGGGGGCCTGCTGCCCTGGACGCTCACGCAGTCGGACGTCGCGGCCGATGCCACGGGCGTCGCCCCCGCCGAGCACGACGTGCTCCGGTTCGGCCCCGTGCGGGTCACGACGCCCGCCCGGACGGTCGAAGACCTGCTGCTCAGCGCCGACCCGGATGCGGCGCGGCGCGCGGCCGCCGTGATCGGCGCCCACGGCGCCGCCGGGCTGCGGGAGCGGCTGGCCCGCCGGACCCGCCGTGCCGGCGTCGTGGCGGCCCGGCGCCGGCTGGGCGCGCTGCTGGCGGCGCTGGACGTCCCCGACTGAGGCCGGGAGGCTCAGGTGCGGTGCACGTCGAAGACGCCGTCGATGCGGCGCACCGCGTCGATCACGTGGCCGAGGAACCGGGGGTCGCCCATCTCGAAGACGAACCGGCTCATCGCCACGCGGTCGCGGGTGGTGTTCACGGAGGCCGAGAGGATGTACACGTGGTTCTCGGAGAGGACCCGTGTGACGTCGGAGAGCAGCGACTTGCGGTCCAGCGCCTCGATCTGGATCTCCACCAGGTAGACGGTGTCCCGCGACGGCGCCCAGCTGACCGGGGTGCGGCGCTCCGGCTCCTGCGCGAGCAGGGTCGCCAGGTTGGGACAGTCGACCCGGTGCACGGAGACCCCGGAGCCGCGGGTGACGAACCCGTCGATGGCGTCCGGCGGCACCGGGTTGCAGCACCGTGCCAGCTTGGCCATGACGCCGCCGTCGCCGTCCACGAGCACGCCGGCGTCGTTGGTGGCCCGCGCGGGGGCGCGCCGCGAC
Organism: Micrococcus sp. KRD077; assembly: GCF_017168505.1. Taxonomy (NCBI): domain Bacteria; kingdom Bacillati; phylum Actinomycetota; class Actinomycetes; order Micrococcales; family Micrococcaceae; genus Micrococcus; species Micrococcus sp. KRD077. The sequence goes on from NZ_JABFAZ010000009.1 coordinate 93,824, forward strand.
TGGGCCGGGACCAGCTCCTGCAGGTGCACCTCGCCGACGGTCAGCTCGCCCTCCGGCTCGGCCTGCGTCGGCGTCGGCGGAGCGAGGCGCTCCGCGACGCGTTCCTGCACGGACTGGGCGGACACGTGGCCGTCGCCGAGGGCCACGAACAGCCCGTCGAGGTCCGCGTAGCCGAGATCCGTGGCCACCTGCACCAGCTCCTCGCCGCCGAGCACCTGCTGCACGGCCATGCCGGCCTTGCGCAGCTGACGGGTCAGCGACTCGCGTCCCCGGTCGGCCTGCTCGTCGCGGCGCTGCGTGGCGAAGTGGTGACGGATCTTGGACCGGGCCCGCGGCGAGACCACGAAGCCCAGCCAGTCCCGGCTCGGGCCCGCGTCCTCGGCGCGCGAGGTGAAGACCTCCACGGTGTCACCGTGGCTCAGCGGCGTGGACAGCGGGACGAGCTTGCCGTTGACCCGGGCACCGATGGTGCGGTGGCCGACGTCGGTGTGGATGGCGTAGGCGAAGTCCACGGGCGTGGAGCCGGCCGGCAGGGTGCGGATCTCCCCCTTCGGCGTGAAGACGTACACCTCGTCCGCCCCGATCTGGGTGCGCAGCGAGGCGAGGAACTCGTCCGGGTCCCGGGTGTCCGCCTGCCAGTCCATCACCGAGCGCAGCCAGGCCGGCGTGGCCTGCACCGGCGCCTGGCCGGCGGCCTGGGCCTTGTACCGCCAGTGCGCGGCGACGCCGTACTCGGCCTGGCGGTGCATCTCCTGCGTGCGGATCTGGATCTCCACCGGCTTGCCGCCCGGCACCATCACCGTGGTGTGCAGGGAGCGGTACATGTTCAGCTTCGGGACCGCGATGTAGTCCTTGAACCGACCCGGGACCGGGTTCCAGCGGGCGTGGATCGCGCCGAGCACGGCGTAGCAGTCACGCACGGAGTCCACGAGCACCCGGATGCCCGTCAGGTCGTGGATGTCGTCGAAGTCCTTCCCGCGCGTCACCATCTTCTGGTAGATCGAGTAGTAGTGCTTCGGCCGTCCGGTGACGGTCGCCCGGATCCGGTGCTCGCGCAGATGATCCTCGATCACGGTGCGCAGCGCCGCGATGTGCTTCTCCCGCTCCGGGTTCCGCTCCCCCACGAGGCGCACGATCTCCGCGTACATCTTGGGCTTGAGGGCGGCGAAGGAGAGGTCCTCGAGCTCCCACTTGACGGTGTTCATGCCGAGCCGGTGGGCCAGCGGGGCGTAGATGTCCAGGGTCTCCTGGGCCTTGCGCGCGCTGGACTCCGGGGAGACGTACCGCCACGTCCGCGCGTTGTGCAGCCGGTCGGCGAGCTTGATGAGCAGGACGTTCACGTCCTGGGCCATCGCGATGACCATCTTGCGCACGGTCTCGGCCTGCGCCGCGGCGCCGTAGGTCACCTTGTCCAGCTTGGTCACGCCGTCCACGAGGAGGGCGACGTCGGAGCCGAAGTCGGCGCGCAGGCGCTCCAGGGAGTAGTCCGTGTCCTCGACGGTGTCGTGCAGCAGGGCCGCCAGGAGGGTCGGGCCGGTCACGCCGATCTCGGCGAGGATCGTGGCGACCGCGACGGGGTGGGTGATGTACGGGTCCCCGGAGCGCCGCATCTGCCCCTCGTGTGCCGCGCGGGCGACCTCGAAGGCGCGGACGATGTCGGCCAGCTCGGTCTTGGTGGCTCGCTGCCGCACCGTGCGCATCAGCGGCTCGAGCAGGGGCGAGTACTCGGTGGCGTGCCGGCCGGTCAGGCGTGCGATCCGGCCGCGGGGCCGGACCGGGACGGGACGGGCCGGGGCGGGAGTGGGGTCCTGCTCGCTCATGGGCCACGCCTCCTGACTCGTGCGGCCCCGACCGCTCCGGCCGGGATGATCGGCGAGTCTACCCGCGCCCGTCCCACCCCGCCCCAGGAAGACCACCGGGGCCGCAGCGGCTCCGTCAGAGCCGTGCGCCGTCGTCCCAGGGGGCGACGTCGGGATCGGTGACCGCCTCTGAGGCACGCTCCCGGGCGGCGCGGGCCGCGGCCCGGGCGTCGTGGTCGCGCACGTCCGGGTCGTTGCGGCGCAGCAGGGCGTACAGCGGCGCCTGGAGGAACAGGGTGGACAGGGTGCCCACGATGATGCCCACGAACAGCGCGAGCGCGATGTCCCGCAGCGTGCCGGCACCGAGCAGCCCCGCGCCGATGAACAGGATCGAGCCGACCGGCAGGATGCCGACGACGGAGGTCGTGATGGACCGGACGAGCGTCTGGTTCACCGCGAGGTTCACGTTCTCGACGAAGGAGCGCTCCGGGTCCTCCTCGGCCCCGATCGTGTTCTCGCGGATCTTGTCGAAGACCACCACGGTGTCGTAGAGCGCGTACGACAGGATCGTGAGGAAGCCGATGATGGCCGACGGCGTGATCTCGAAGCCGGTGGCGCCGTAGATGCCGGCGGTCAGCGCGACCACGTAGAGCATGCCGAGCACGGCGGCCAGGGACATCTTCCAGGTGCGGAAGTACACGGCCATGAACAGGGTCACGAGCACCACGAAGATCACCAGGCCGATCAGGGCCTGCTGCGACACCGCGGCGCCCCAGGTCGGCCCCACGAAGGTCGAGGTCACCTGGTCCTGGCCGACGCCGTAGGCCTCCTGCAGGTTCGCGGCCACGGCTCGGGTCTGGGCGTCGTCGAGCTGCTCGGTCTGGACGCGCACGGTGCCCGGGGCGACGTTCGTGACGGTGGCGTGGCCGTCGGCCAGCACGTCGGTCACGGCGCGCTCGCCCGCGGCCACGTCGGTGGAGGCCGTCTGCGAGACGGTGAACTCGGAGCCGCCCCGGAACTCGATGCCGAGGTTGAAGCCGCCGCGCAGGGCGGTCAGGCCGCCGGCGAGGACGAGCAGCAGGGCGGCGAGGGCGAACCACCACCGCCAGCGCTGGATGAACGGGTAGGAGATGCGGCCCGAGTAGAGGGCGTTGCCCCAGTCGGCGAAGCGGTTCACTGGTCCTCCTCCTGGCGGCGGCGCTCGGCGCGGCGTCGCTCGGCGATCGTCATGGGCGGCGCGGTGCGCGAGCGGCGGCCGCCCCGGGCGGACGTGCCCGCGCGGGGGGCGCCCGTCGCGGCGAGCGGGCGCGGGGCGTCGGCGGCCGCCGCGTCGTCGGCGTCGGCCGGCTCGTCGGAGGCCTCCGCCGGGAGCCCGGTGCGGGGGGCAGTGGCGGGCTCGCGGAAGCGCCCGGCGCCCTGGTACAGGGACGGCCCGCCCAACAGCGACGGGTCCAGTCCGGACATCGGGTGTCCCTCGCCCACGAAGCGGGTCTGGGCCAACAGCACCATGAGCGGGTGGGTGAACATGAACACCACGATCAGGTCGGCGATCGCGGTGAGGCCGAGGGTGAACGCGAAGCCGCGCACGTTGCCGACGGCCACGAAGTACAGCACGACGGCGGCCAGCAGGTTCACGGCCTTGGACGCGGTGATCGTCCGCCGGGCGCGCTTCCAGCCCTCGTGCACGGCGACGGGCACGGTGTGGCCCGCGCGCAGCTCGTCCTTGATGCGTTCGAAGTAGACGATGAACGAGTCCGCCGTCAGACCGATCGCCACGATGAGCCCGGCGATGCCCGCGAGGGACAGGCGGTAGTTGTCCGTCCAGCCCAGGATCGCGATGGTCAGCCACGTCAGCACGCCCGCCACGATGATCGAGGCGAAGGTCAGAAGGCCCAGGGCCCGATACTGGAAGAACTGGTACACGGCCACGAGGCCGAGGCCGATCAGGCCGGCGATCAGGCCCCAGAAGAGCTGGTCCCGGCCGAGCGTGGCGGAGATCTGCTGCTCGGACTCGATCGAGAAGGAGATCGGCAGGGAGCCGTAGTTGAGCTGCTCGGCCAACTGCGCCGTCGTCTGCTCGTTCAGGGTGGGGCCGCTGATCTGCGCGCTGCCGTTGGTGATGACCACGTTGGACTGCGGCGCGGAGATCACGTCCCCGTCCAGCAGGATCGCGAACTGCTTGCGCGGGTCGCCCTCGGGGTACGGGGTGAGCTTCTGGGTGACCTCCGTGAAGGCCTTGGTGCCCTCCTCGTCGAACTCGATGTTGACGACCCACTGGTTGGTGGAGACGCCGCCCTGGGCCTGGGCCATGCCGTTGGACGCGCCCTTGATCTGGGTGCCCGGGATGACCACGGGGCCCAGGATGTACTTCTGGGCCGGCGTGACGGCGCCGTCGGCGAGCTCCTCGGAGGGCTGGCAGGCGACGATCGCCCGGTCGGACGGCGGCGGGGGCGCGGCCGGGTCCCGCGGGGCGGTGCAGTCCGTGGCCTGGAACTCGGCCAGCAGGGCCGGGGTGACCCAGTTCGGGTCGTAGGCGTCCGCCGGCTCCCCGTCGGGCTTCGGCAGCTGGTCTTCTGGCAGGCGCTGGTCCTCGGGGGTGGCCTCCCCCGGGCCGGACTGCAGCACGGGGCGGAACTGCATGTCCGCGGACGCCTGGATCAGGCGGCGGGTCTCCTCGTCCGGGACCCCGGGCAGGGAGACGACCACGTTCTGGGAGCCCTGCGTGGCGACCTCCGCCTCGGCCACGCCGGAGCCGTCCACACGCTGGCGGATGATCTCCACGGCCTGGTCCAGCTGCTCGGGGGTGACGGACTCGCCCGTCGAGGTCTGGGGGGCCAGCACCATCTGCGTGCCGCCCTCGAGGTCGAGGGCGAGCTTGGGAGCCCAGGAGGCCGCGCCGGAGGCCACGCCCCCGCCGAGGATCGCGGCCAGGACCACGAGGAGGGCGGCCAGCCAGGCCAGGGTGCGCCCGGCGGAGCCGGTGGGTGTTCTCTTCGCCATTGCTCAGGTGCTTCCGTCACATTCGAGCGGCCCCGCCAGGCGGGGCCGCGTGTGCAGGGGTGGGTGGGCCTCAGGCCAGGTCGTCGCGGCGCGGACGCGGGTCGTCGGCGTCGTCGGCGCGGTACTCGGTGCCGGGGGCGTCATCCCGACGCGACGGGTCCGTGGTGGGCGCGGCGGCCGTCTCCGGCTCCACGACGGTGGTGACGCCCTGCAGGTGCACGTCCATGCGGGTGCCCGGGGCGGTCTCCAGCGTCACCCGCTGGCCCTCGGTGTCCACGGCCACGACGGTGCCGAAGATGCCGGCGCCCGTCATGACCTCGACGCCTGGGGCGAGGGTGCTGCGCATCTGCGCCTGCTGCTGCTGCATCTTCTTGCCCTTGCGGAAGGAGAGGAAGAGCATCACCGCGAGCAGGGCGAAGGCGATGAGCATGAGCAGGCTGCCGCCACCCCCCTGGGCCTGCTGGGCGATCACGGGCAGGGTCGCGGCGGTGGCGACGGGCATGGGGGACTCCTGATGCTCGGGGTGGGCGGGCCTGTCCAGTGTAGGGGCCCGCCCTGGGCGTCACGGCCCCGGCGTGGCCTCCGGAGCGGCGAGGCCCAGGTGCTCCCAGGCCCCCGGCAGCGCGACGCGGCCACGGGGGGTCCGCGCCACCATGCCCTCGCGGATGAGGAAGGGCTCGGCCACGGTCTCCACGGTCTCGGCCTCCTCCCCCACGGCGGTGGCCAGCGTGCTGAGCCCCACGGGCCCGCCGCCGAACGTGGTGCACAGGGCCGTGAGCACGGACCGGTCGAGCCGGTCCAGGCCGCGCCCGTCGACCTCGTACATGTCCAGGGCGGCGGCGGCGTCGTGCGCGCCGACCTCGGCCAGCCCCTTCACGAGCGCCCAGTCCCGCACGCGGCGCAGCAAGCGGTTGGCGATGCGCGGGGTGCCGCGCGAGCGCCGGGCGATCTGCCGGTACCCCTCCGTGGCCAGCCGCATGTCCAGCAGCAGGGCGGAGCGGCGCAGGACGCGCTCGAGCTCCACCTCGGTGTAGAAGTCCAGATGGCCCGTGAAGCCGAAGCGGTCGCGCAGCGGCCCCGGCAGGAGGCCGGCCCGCGTGGTGGCGCCGACGAGCGTGAAGGGCGGCAGCTCGAGCGGGATCGAGGTGGCGCCGGCGCCCTTGCCCACCACGATGTCCACCCGGAAGTCCTCCATGGCCATGTAGAGCATCTCCTCGGCCGGGCGGGACATCCGGTGGATCTCGTCGAGGAAGAGCACCTCGCCCTCGGTGAGCGAGGACAGGATGGCCGCGAGGTCGCCCGCATGCTGGATCGCAGGGCCGGAGGACAGCCGCAGGGGGGCGTTCATCTCCGCGGCCACGATCATCGCCAGCGTGGTCTTGCCGAGCCCGGGCGGACCGGAGAGCAGGACGTGGTCCGCGGCGCGGTCGCGCAGCCGGGCGGAGGCGAGCATGAGGTCCAGCTGCTCGCGCACGCGCATCTGGCCCACGAACTCGTCCAGGTGCCTGGGGCGCAGCGCGGCCTCGAGCCGGCGCTCCTCCGGGTCGACGGCCGCCGCGGACAGCGGCGAGGACTCCGCGCTCATCGCCCGCCTCGCACAGAGCCGGCCATGCCGACGTCGCGCAGGGTGGCGCGCAGCAGCGCGGCGACGTCGCGGCCCTCGTCCAGCTCCGGGCGGGCCGCCACGGTGGCCTCGACGGCCTTGAGCGCCTCCTTCTCGGACCAGCCCAGGCCGGCCATCGCCTGCACGACGTCGGCGTGCCAGAGCGCCTCGACGGTCGGCTCGGCGCTCGCCTCGGCCTCCGCCTCGGGCACCGGCTCCCCGGTGGGCGCGAGGCGGCCGGAGAGCTCGACGATGATCTTGCGCGCCATCTTCGGCCCGATGCCGGGCACGCGGGTGAGGGTCTTCTCGTCCTCCTCGGTGACCGCCCGGCGCACGGTCTCGGGGTGGTGGACGGAGAGGATCGCCAGGGCGAGGCGGGGACCCACGCCGTTGGCCGTGATGAGCACCTCGAACACCTCGCGCTCGTCGCGGTCCGCGAAGCCGTAGAGGGTCAGGGCGTCCTCCTTGACCACGAGGTGGGTCTGCACCGCCCCCGGCCGGCCCTCGTGCAGGGTGGACAGCGTCTGCGGGGTGGCGGAGAACTGCACACCCAGGCCGCCGACGGCGATGACCGCCCGGTCGAGGGCCACGTGCTCGACGGTGCCGCTGAGCGAGGCGATCATGAGGGGCCCTCCTGTCGGGACGGACGGACGCCGGTCGGCGCGGATTCGAACATATCATCGAACGCCGGCCCGGCAGCGGCTTACCGGCGACGCCCGCCGCCCGCCGAGCGCTCGGCGTCGAGCCAGGCCCGCTGCGCGGCGGTGAGCTGTCCCCGCTGGCGGGCGCGCGCGGGCGCCTTGGCGGCGAACTGCGAGCGCCCCGCCCGGGAGGCGAGGTCCGCGGTGTCGAGGCCGGTCTGGCCGGCGGCCGCGCCGAGGGCGGTGCCGCGCCAGCCGTGGGCGATGGCCAAGGCGAGGGCGTCGGCCGCGTCGGCCGGGCGCGGCGGGGCGTCGAGGCGGAGGATCCGGGTGACCATCGTGGTGACCTGCTCCTTGCCCGCATCGCCGTGTCCGGTGACGGCGGCCTTGACCTCGGAGGGGGTGTGCAGGCCCACGGGGACGCCGGCGCGCGCGGCCGCGGCGATCGCCACGCCCGCGGCCTGGGCCGTGCCCAGCACGGTCGGCGTGTTCGTGTTCGCGAACATGCGCTCGACGGCGGCGCGATCGGGCCGGTGCGCGGCGAGGACCGCGGAGACGGCCTCGTCGATGCGCAGGAGGCGCTGGTCCAGGGGGGCGGTGGGCGGGGTGCCCGTGACCTCGACGTGGACGAGCGCGGCCCGCCGTCGCGCGTCCACGTCCACCACGGCGATCCCGCAGCGGGTGAGCCCCGGGTCCACCCCGAGGATCCGGACGACGTCGGCGGGCCGGCGCGCGCTCAGCGCGATCAGTCCTCGTCGAGCTCGGCGAGGACCTCGGGGGCGATGTCCACGTTCGAGAAGACGTTCTGGACGTCGTCGAGGTCCTCGAGGGCATCGGCCAGCTTCAGGAAGGTGCGGGCGCCCGACGCGTCCAGGTCCACCTTCATGGTGGGGACGAACTCGAGCTCGTCGGACTCGTACTCCACGCCCGCCTCGTCGAGGGCCTTGGCCACGGACTGCAGGTCGGAGGGGTCCGAGAGGATCTCGAAGGAGTCGCCGGAGACGACGACCTCCTCGGCGTCGGCGCCGCCCTCGAGCACGGCCTCGAGCAGGCCGTCCTCGGTGTTGCCCTCGGCGGGCAGGCGCACGAGGCCCTTGCGCTCGAAGAGGAAGGAGACGGAGCCGGAGTCGGCCATGGTGCCGCCGTTGCGGGTGACGGCCGCGCGCACGTCCGCGGCGGCGCGGTTCTTGTTGTCGGTCAGGCACTCGACCAGCAGCGCCGAGCCCTGGGGGCCGCGGACCTCGTACATGATCTCGGCGTAGTCGATGACCTCGCCGGTGAGGCCGGCGCCGCGCTTGACGGCGCGGTCGATGTTGTCGTTGGGCACCGAGGCCTTCTTGGCCTTGGACACGGCCAGGTCGAGGGCGGGGTTGCCGGCGACGTCGGGTCCGCCGGCACGTGCCGCGACCTCGATGTTCTTGATGTACTTCGCGAACGCCTTGGCGCGCCGCGCGTCGATGACGGCCTTCTTGTGCTTGGTGGTCGCCCACTTGGAATGTCCTGCCATCACGCCTCCTCAGGTCTGGATCTCGTCTGCTGGCTCGACCGCCCAGTCTAGCGACGCCCGGTGGGGTGGCGCGGATCACGGCTGACTACACTCGCGCCCATGACCCACACCTCCGCGCCCTCCGTCCTGCCCGCCGACCACCCGCTGGCGACCCCCTCCGACCTGCCCTACGGGCTGCCCGACTTCTCCGCCGTCTCCGACGCGCAGCTGGCCGAGGCCGTGCGCGCGGGGATGGCGGCCCAGCGCGCCGAGGTCGACCAGATCCTCGGGGCGGCCACGGCGCCGACCTTCGAGAACACCGTCCGCGCGCTCGAGCTGTCCGGCCAGCTGCTGCGCCGCTCCGCCGCGATGTTCTTCACGCTCGTCGGCTCGGACGGCACGGATGCGCGGCAGGCCCTGGCCGAGGAGCTCTCCCCCGAGCTCGCGGCCCACGAGGACGCGATCCTGCTGGACCCGCGGCTGGCGGCGCGCGTCGCTTCGATCGACGACGGCGGCCTCACGGGCGAGGACGCCCGCCTGCTGGAGACGCTGCGCCTGCGCCTCTCCCTGGCGGGGGCGGACCTGGACGAGGCCGCGCGCGAGGAGCTGCGCGGGATCAACACGGAGCTGGCGTCCCTCTCGGCCGCCTACACGCGCCGCCTCGTCGCGGACACCGCGGCCCGCGCCGTGCTCGTCACGGACCGCGAGCGCCTGGCCGGTCTGAGCGAGGACGACCTGGCCGCGGCGGCGGGTCCGTGGCTGCTGACGCTGTCCCTGTTCACGTCGCAGCCGTGGCTGGCGTCCCTGCAGGACGAGGGGATGCGGCGCGAGGTGTTCGAGGCGTCGACGGGCCGGGGCGGGTCCGGGGAGCACGAGACGCTGACGACGGCGATGGCGATGGTGCGGCTGCGGCTGCGCAAGGCGCGGCTGCTGGGGGCGCAGAGCTGGGCCGAGCAGGCGCTGAAGGACCGGGCGGCGCCGTCGACGGCGGCCGTGGAGGAGCTGCTGGCCGCGATGGCGCCGCGGGCGATGGCCAATGCGCGGGCGGACGCGGCGACGGCGGCGGCACACGCGGGCCGGGCGGACGCCGAGGTGGCCCCGTGGGACTGGCCGGCGCTGTCCGCGGGGTACGCGCGGGAGGAGTTCGCGGTGGACGCGGACGCCCTGCGCCCGTACTTCGAGCTGGACCGGGTGCTGACGGAGGGCGTGTTCGCGGCGGCGACCGCGCTGTACGGGCTCACGTTCGCCGAGCGCCCGGAGCTGGCGCGACACCTGTACCGCCCCGGGATCCGGGTGTTCGAGGTGACGGGTGAGGACGGTGCCGGGGTGGGTCTGTTCGTCGCGGACCTGTTCGCGCGGCCGACCAAGTCCGGCGGTGCCTGGATGCACACGGTGCGGGACAGGGCGGACGCCCTGGGCGAGCGCCCGGTGGTGTTCACCACGATGAATGTGCCGGCCCCGGCGGCGGGGCGTCCGGCCCTGCTGACGCTGGATGAGACCACGACGCTGTTCCACGAGTTCGGCCACGCCCTGCACGGGCTGCTGGCTCGGGGCGAGTACGCCTCGCTCACCGGGACGAACGTGCCGCGCGACGTCGTGGAATTCCCGTCGCAGGTCAATGAGGTGTGGCTGCGCGAGCCGTCCCTGCTGGCCGCGTATGCGCGGCACGTGGAGACGGGCGAGCCGCTGCCGGCCGGGACGCTGGAGCGGCTCGAGGCGGCGGACCTGTGGGGCGAGGGGCACCGCACGGTCGAGTACCTGGGTGCGACGCTCGTGGACTGGGCCTGGCACTCGCTGACGGAGGAGACGGTGGACGCCGCCACGGCCGACCCGGCCGCGTTCGAGCGCCGGGTGCTGACCGAGGCGGGCATCGACCCGGACCTGGTGCCCCCGCGCTACGGCACCGGCTACTTCAAGCACATCTTCGGCGGCGGCTACGCGGCCGGGTACTACTCCTACGTGTGGGCCGAGGTGCTGGACGCGGACGCCGTGGAGTGGTTCCGCGAGCACGGCGGGATGACGCGGGAGAACGGCCGCCGGTTCGCGGACGAGCTGCTCTCGCGGGGCGACACGCGTGACCTGCTGGAGTCCTACCGTGCGTTCCGCGGCCGGGACGCCGAGCTCGAGCCGCTGCTGCGCCGTCGGGGGCTGGCGGACGCCGCCGCCTGAGCGCGGTCAGCGCCCCCGGCCGCCGGGGCGGGGGGCGCTGAGCACGGCGCGCAGCCAGCCGCGCACGGCGGTGTCCCACTTGCGCGGGTCCACGTTCTGCTCCCGGGTGTGGCGGGCCTGGTGGAAGCGGACGAACCGAACCAGGTCCGGGTTGCGCTCGGCCAGGTCCTGCGAGGGGCCGACGGGCACGTACTCATCGTCCTCGGAGTGCAGGATCAGCGTGGGCACACGCACGTGGTCGGCGCGGGTCACCCAGTCCAGGGCCTTGAGGTCCACGGGGGCGGCCAGGCCCGTGATGAACCGGCCGGCCCGGTTGGCCAGCAGCCACTGGCCGAGCAGGCCCACGGCTTCGGGGATCCGGTTGAGCCGGGCCTGGTGGCGCAGCACGTCCACCCAGTCGATGACGGGGCCCGTCAGGACCACGCCGCGCACGTGCGGGGCCAGCGCGGAGCGGTCCACGGTCTGCAGCACCACGGCCCCGCCCATGGACCAGCCGAAGAGGACGACGTCCCGGGCGCCGTGGTCGAGGGCGTAGCGGATGGCCGCCTCGACGTCCTCCCATTCGGTGGTGCCGAGCCCGTAGCGGGCGTCGGCGGCGTCCGGGGCGTCGCCGTCGTTGCGGTAGGAGATCAGCAGCGACGTCATGCCCAGGCGGCGGGCGGTCGGCACGGCGCGGATGCCCTCGTTGCGGCGCGCGCCGCGGCCGTGGACCATCACCGCCCACAGCCCCTCCGCAGGACGGGGTTCGCCGTCCTCGCTGGGGTAAGGCGCGATGCGCCATGCGCGGGCGTGGCCGCCGGGCACCGGCACCTGCACGTCCTCGGCGTCGAGCCCGGCGTCGGCGGGGGTCGGGTAGACGAAGCCGGTGAACCGGCCCCGGGTCGCCGTCGTCAGATCGCCGGAGAAGACCTCCTCGACCGCGCGCTGCACCGTGCCGTCCCGGGGGTCGAAGGAGGTGATCTCCCCGATGCGGGCGCATCCGGCGCCGTCGTCGAACGTGAGGGAGTACTGGCCGGGCACGGTGGTGTACTCGTCGGCCTGCAGGATCACGTCCTGCCCGGCGGGCGTGTCGACGACGGCGAGGATCGGCGTGGACTCGGCGTGGCGGCGCACGGGGGTCACCACGGTGCGGGCGAACACGCCCGCGAGCGCCGAGCTCGCCCCGGCCAGCACGAAGGCGTAGGCCGCGGCGACGCTGAGCACGGGCGGGGCCCAGCGGGCCACCGGGGAGGCCACGGCCACGCCGCCGCGCACCGATCCGGTGACTCCGCGGCGGACCAGGCGGCCCGCTCGGCGGACGCGGGACTCGCGGCTCCCGGCCCGCCGGGCTGCCACGGTGACGGCGGCGGCCAGGGCGGGCGGCAGGTCGGCGGGGTGGGGACGGGGACGGCGGGGTCGTGCGGCCATGCGCGCCATTGTCCTCCACGGGCGGGCGCGCCCGCCAATGCGACGCCGGTCGGGAACACGACGGCGCTCCGGACCGTTGCACCGGGCATGACCGAGACTCCCCACACCCGCCCCACCCCCGACCCCGCGCGGGACGTCCCCGCTCCCGAGCAGACCCTGGCCGCCCCGGGCGGCGCCCGCCTGACGGACGAGGAGTGGGCCCGACGGCTCACGCCCGAGGAGTTCCAGGTGCTGCGCCGGGCCGGCACGGAACGGCCCTTCACGGGCGAGTACTGGGACTCGCACGTGAAGGGCGTGTACGCGTGCCGGGCGTGCGGATCCGAGCTGTTCCGCTCGGACGAGAAGTTCGACGCGCACTGCGGCTGGCCCTCGTTCTTCGCACCGCTCGCGGAGGACCGGGTGGAGTACCTGAAGGACACCACCCTGGGCATGGAGCGGATCGAGGTGCGGTGCGCGGCGTGCGGCTCCCACATGGGTCACGTCTTCGCGGGCGAGGGCTATGACACCCCCACGGACCTGCGCTACTGCATCAACTCGATCTCGCTGCGCCTGGCCCCCGCCGACGACGCGGCGGCCCCGGACGGGGCGCGCTGATCCGGTGCGGGAGCGCCGTGGCGTCCACGGCGCGCCCCCGCGGCCCGCTGGGCCCCGCAGCCTAGGCTGACGGGCATGAGCGTGATCGGGCCCCGTCGCCTCTCCGCCGCCCCCGGGGCGGTCGAGGCGCCCGTGCCGCCGGGGGTGTTCCGGCGTGCCCTGGCGGACCTGCGCGATGCGCGGCCACGGACCGAGGTGCGGCTGCGGGAGATCCCGGCACCCGAGGGGCAGGCGCCCTTCGCCGTCGCCCTCGCCGCCGACGTGTGCGACGGGCCGGGCGCGACCGGCGGCGTGCTGGCCACGGGGCGGTTCGTCCTCCTGCACGACCCGGCCCCGGACGCCCGGTGGCCGGGAGGCTTCCGGGCGGTGACCTGGATCCGTGCGAGCCTGGAACCGGACGTCGCACTGGACCAGCTGGCCGGCGCCGTCGCGTGGACGTGGCTCGTGGAGGCGCTCGAGCGCCACCACGCCGAGCACTCCCACGCCGGCGGCACCGCGACGCGCAGCATCGCGGAGGGCTTCGGGACGCTCAGTGCGGCCCCGGACACCACCGACATCGAGCTGCGCGCCTCGTGGACCCCAGCCCCGCGGGACCTCGGCTCGCATCTCGAGGCGTGGTCGGACATGATCTGCGCGTTCGCCGGTCTGCCGCCCGAGCACGCCGCGGACGTCCACACGGCCGGCCCCTGACCGCGCGCCCGCGCCTCCGTCACACCGGCCGGTGGAGTCCCCCGGCTCACCGACACCCGCGCGGGTCTGGAGGCCTGCGCCGCGGCGCTCGCCGCGGGGACCGGGCCGGTCGCCGTCGACGCGGAGCGCGCCTCCGGGATCCGGTACGGCCAGCGGGCCATGCTCGTCCAGCTCAAGCGCGAGGGCGCCGGCATCTGGCTCGTCGATCCCGAGGCCCTCGACGGGCTGGCCCCGCTGCAGGAGGCCCTCGCGGGCGTCGAGTGGATCCTGCACGCGGCCAGCCAGGACCTGCCCTGCCTGGCCGAGCAGGGGCTGCGCCCCGATCGGCTGTTCGACACCGAGCTCGCGGCCCGGGTGGCCGGCCTGCCGCGCGTCGGCCTGGCCGCGGTCCTGGAGGAGCTGCTGGGGGTCACCCTCGCCAAGGAGCATTCGGCCGCCGACTGGTCGGTGCGTCCGCTGCCCGAGGCGATGCTCACCTACGCGGCGCTCGACGTCGAGCTGCTCGTCCCGCTGCGCGAGGCCCTGATCGCGCGCCTCGAGGCCGACGGCAAGCTCGCGTGGGCCGAGCAGGAGTTCGAGCACGTGCGCACGGCCCCGCCGCCCACGCCGAAGAAGGACCCCTGGCGCGGCACCTCGGGCTCCCAGACGCTGCGCCGCCCCGTGCAGCGCGCGGTCCTCAAGCGCCTGTGGGAGGCCCGCGAGGACCTCGCCCGCCACCGCGACGTCGCCCCCGGCCGGCTCATCCCGGACCGGTCGATCGTCGCCGCCGCGGCCGCCCAGCCGCGCACCGTCCCCGCCCTGCGCCAGACCTCCGGCTTCCACGGCCGCGCCGCGAGCCGCGAGGCCCCGCGCTGGATCGCCGCGATCCGGGCCGGCGTCGAGGACGCCGAGCGGGGCGACGCCCCCGCGGCGCAGATCCGCACCGGGGACGGCCCGCCCCCACCCCGGGCCTGGAAGGACCGGGACCCGGTGGCGGACCGCCGCCTGCGCACGGCCAAGGCCCGCGTCGCCCGTCGGGCCGAGCAGCTGGGGATGCCCACCGAGAACCTCCTCACCCCGGACACCCTCCGGCGGATCTGCTGGACCCCGCCTGCCCCGATCACCCCCGAGACCGTGGACGCGTTCCTGACGGAGCGGGGCGCGCGCCCGTGGCAGGTGGAGAACGTCGGCGCGATCGTCACGGTCGCGCTCCTGGACCCCGATCCCGCCGGCGCTTGAGCCCCCGACGCGGCCGGCCGGATCGGTCCGTCGCGTCGCGTCGACGCGGAGGCTACTCGCCGGTAGTGTGACCCGCATGACATCCGTTTCTCTTGCTTCCTTCGACCACCTGCCCGCCCTGGCCCCGGATGAGGTCGTCACCACCGTCACCGTGACCGACCACGCCCTGCCCGAGGGTGCGGGCACGCTCGCGCTGCTCACGCTGGACAACGGGCAGGGACCCCGCCGGCCCGCGACCCTGGGCCCGGCCACGCTCCTCGGCCTCGGCCGGGTGCTCGACGAGCAGGCCGCCCGGGCCGCCGCGGGCGAGATCCAGGCCCTGGCCGTGACCGGCGTGGAGGGGACCTTCGCGGCCGGGGCGGACCTGTCCCTGATCGCGAGCATCACCGACGACGTCGGCCGCGACCTGGCCCTGCTCGGCCACGCCGTCTACGACCGGCTCGCGGCCCTCGAGATCCCCACGGTCGCGCTCGTGAACGGCCTCGCCCTCGGCGGCGGCCTCGAGCTGGCCCTGGCCGCCGGACACCGCGTGGTGGCCGCCGACGCGAAGGGCTTCGGCCTGCCCGAGGTCCGGCTCGGCCTGATCCCCGGCTGGTCCGGCGTGTGGCGCGTGCCCCACCTGATCGGCCCGGAGGCCGCCGTCGACGTCGTGCTGAAGAACCCCCTCGACGACAACCGCATGCTCGACGCCCGCGCGGCGCACGGGCTGGGGCTCATGGACCGGATCGTCGAGGGGGACCTCCTCGACGCCGGCCTCGAGCTCGCCGCCGCCCTGGTCACCGGGGACGAGTCCGTGGCGGCCGAACTGGCCGCCCACCGCGACCGCGACGTGTCCGACGCCGCCTGGGACCGCGCCCTGGCGGCGCTGGAGCGGCTGCAGGCCGCCCGTCCCGGTCGCCACCTGCCGGCGCGCCGTCACCTGGAGGCCCTGTTCACCGGGGCCCGCACGCGCACCCGCGCCGAGTCCGCCCAGGCCGAGGCGGACGCCCTCGGGACGCTGCTGCACTCCCCCGAGTTCCGGCGCACCGTGTACGCGTTCCTCGGCCTCGTCCAGGGCCGCGCCAAGCGCCCCGCCGGCGACCCGGGCCGCGAGCTCGCCCGCGAGGTCCGCAAGGTCGGCATCGTCGGTGCGGGCCTGATGGCCGGCCAGCTCGCCCTCGTCTTCGCCCGGCACCTGCGGGTGCCCGTCGTGATGACGGACATCGACGCCGAGCGTGTCGAGCGCGGCCTGGCGGGCGTGCGCGCGCAGGTCGAGAAGATGGTCTCCCGTGGACGGCTCTCCGCCGAGGACGGCCAGGCCCTGGCCGGGTTGATCACCGCGGACACGGACAAAGCCGTGTATGCGGACGCCGACATCGTCATCGAGGCCGTCTTCGAGGAGCTCGAGGTCAAGCGCACCGTCTTCCGCGAGCTCGAGGGCATCGTGCGTGAGGACGCCATCCTGATGACCAACACCTCGAGCCTGTCCGTGGCCGCCATGGCCGAGGTCCTCGAGCGTCCCGAGCGCCTCGTGGGCTTCCACTTCTTCAACCCGGTGGCGGTCATGCCGCTCGTGGAGATCGTGCGGACCGAGGCGACGACGGACGAGGTCGTGGCCACCGCGTTCGAACTGACCCGCCGGCTCCGCAAGACCGGCGTGCTCGTCCACGACGCCACCGCGTTCGTGGTCAACCGCGTCCTGCTGCGCATGATGGGCGAGGTGCAGAACTCCTTCGACGAGGGCACCGACGCGCACGAGGCCGACCACGCGCTGGACCCGCTGGCCCTGCCGATGACGCCGTTCACCCTCCTGGCCATGGTCGGCATCCCCGTGGCCCAGCACGTGTCCGAGTCCCTCTCCGCGTCCTTCGGCGCGGAGCGCTTCCCGGTCTCGGCGAACCTGCAGCGCCTGATCGACGCCGGCAAGACCGCGATCTGGGCCAAGGACGTCCGCCCGGACCGGCGCGACGAGGAGGCCGCCGGCGCGACCGGCGAGCAGATCCCGGAGGCGACCGCGGCCCTGCTGGAGCAGGGCTCGACCCCGCAGACCTCCGAGGAGCTGCTGCGCCGGGTCGAGGACGCGCTGGCCGAGGAGATCGGCCTGCTCCTGGACGAGCGCGTCGTCGCGGCCCCCGAGGACGTGGACCTGTGCATGATCCTCGGCGCCAACTGGCCCCTGCACCTGGGCGGCATCACGCCGTACCTGGACGACTGCGGGGCCGCCGAGCGGGTGAACGGGCGGCGCTTCCACCCGGCCGCGCAGGCCTGACCGGCCCCGGCCGGGCCGTCCGCGACGGCCCGGCCCACGGCTCAGGCGATCGGCAGCCCGGCGAACGTCACCACGTGCGCGTCGAGCCCGGCGGTCGCCGCGGCCTGGTCGGCCACGGGGGTCGAGGCGGTGCCCCCGCCCCAGTCGGAGGCGACCACGGCGCCCTCGCGCACGAGGTGCGCCCCCAGCTCCACGCCGTCCGCGACGACGGCCACCCGCACGTCGGACCCGCCCGCGTCCGCCGGGCGCAGCTCGGCGCGGGGCACGCGCAGCCCGCCCTGCAGGGGCGAGGCCTCCTCGAGCCGGTCCACGGCGAGCGGGCCCTCGGCGGCCACCCGCGCGAGGAGGAGGTACTCCGCGTACGAGGGCAGCACCGCGGCGTCGATGCCGGCCCGCTCACGGTCGATGCGCACCCGCTGGGCTCCGGCGGAGTCCTCGTGGGTCGTCCATGCCCAGCCGTCCCCGTCGGGCGTGAAGCCGACCTGCGTCTGGGCGAGGTAGCGCTCCGGCAGACCGTCGCGGGCGGCGCGCTGGGCGGTTGTGGGGGCGAAGCCCGTCCGGGTGGTCAGCACGCCGTCCTCCAGCACCCGGTGCAGGAAGCCGACGTGCACGTCGTCGAGGGTCACGGCCTCCCACCGCTCGAAGGGGGTGAGGTCGAAGCGGGCGGCGCCGGTGGGGCGC
>NZ_JABFAZ010000009.1:111459-143954 GCF_017168505.1 Micrococcus sp. KRD077
CGGCGGTGCTCCTGGGGCTCGGGGGTCCGTCCCCTCGATCCTCGCACCCGTGGGGCCCGGTCGCATCCGCCCTCGCCGCGGGCGATAATGGGTCGATGACCACGCAGGACTCCCCCCTCACCCCGAACTCCTCCCGGTCCGCCTGCTGCGGCGGCCACGCCCGCCCGGACACCTCGCGCCGCACCGTCCTGGGCCGCGGCGCCGCCGTCGCCGCCGCGGGCGCCGGCGCACTCGCGCTGACCGGCTGCACGGACCAGCTGCGCGAGAAGGACACCGCGCAGGACCACTACACCGGCTCCGACGCCGTCGACGCGCTGCCCGCCGCCGAGCTGCCCGTGGGCGCGTCCCGCGAGGTCCAGGTGCAGGGCCGGACCCTGATGATGCACCGCGTGGACGAGACCACGGTGACCGCCTTCACCAACGTGTGCACGCACCAGGGCTGCCTGCTCCAGGTCGTGGACCGGCAGGAGGGCCCGGCCTACGCGTGCCCCTGCCACGGCTCGCACTTCGACGTCACCTCGGGCAAGCCGTTCGGCGGCCCGGCCCGCCAGGCCCTCATGGACTACGACGCGGCCGTCGTCGACGACCGCATCGTCGTCAAGCTCTGAGCCCGGCTCATTCCTCCGGCGCGCCGTAGCGCCGGCGCGGGGGCACCACGACGGCGGAGCGGTCGTTGGGGTCCCACGCCGGCTGCTCGCGCCGCCGCGCCGGGTAGTAGCGGTGCCGCCACCAGAACCAGATGAGCGCCCCCAGCACCGGCAGCAGCAGCATGAGGCCGACCCACGGCAGGCGCGCCCGGGCGTCCAGGGGGCTGCGGCCCAGCGAGACGAAGCCGGCCACCCACAGCGCACCGGCCACGACGGACACGGTCCAGCCCAGGGCGGCCTCCCCCGGCGTCGGCACGAGCGGGGTCGCGGCGGCCGCGCCGGTCAGCGCGCCGGCCATCAGAAGAGCGCGACCTTCTCCGGGCCCGGGAATAGGGCGTCCAGCTCGGCCAGGTCCTCCGCGGTGGCGAGCCAGTCGGCCGCCGCCGCGTTCTCCACGACCTGCGCGGCACGGGTGGCGCCGGCGATCACGGAGGACACCGGTCCCTGCGCCGCCAGCCACCCGATCGCGGCCTGGACCTCGGTGATCCCCCGCTCCCGGGCGAACCGGCCGAAGCCGGCCAGCTGCTCCAGGTCGGCGTCGGCCACCATGTGCTGGCGCACGTGGGACAGGCGCGAGCCCTCGGGGGCGTCGCCCTGCGAGTACTTGCCCGTGAGCAGCCCGTTGGCCAGCGGGAAGTACGGCAGGACGCCGAGCCCGAACTCGGCCGCCGCCGGGACCACCTCGAGCTCGGCCCGGCGGTCCAGCAGGTTGTAGTGGTTCTGCGCGGACACGAAGCGCTCCACGCCCAGCTCGCGGGCCACGTACTCGGCCTGGGCGATCTGCCACCCGGCCCGGTTCGAGTGGCCCACGTAGCGGACCTTGCCGGCGCGCACGAGGTCGTCGAGCGCGCGGAGGGTCTCCTCGATGGGCGTGGCCGGGTCCGGGGTGTGGAACTGGTAGAGGTCGATCCAGTCGGTGCCGAGGCGGCGCAGGGAGTCCTCGACGGCGCGCACGATGTACCGGCGGGAGCCCCGCGCGCCGCCGTCGTCGCCGGCGACACCGCCCATGTCCATGCCGAACTTGGTGCCGATCACCACCTCGTCGCGGCGGGCGCCCAGGGCGCGGCCGAGCCGCTCCTCGGACAGGCCGGGCTCGGCGCCGTAGACGTCGGCGACGTCGAAGAAGGTGATGCCGGCGTCGAGCGCGGCGTGGACGACGTCGTCGGTGCCGGCCTGCTCCAGCGTGGCGGTGCCGGGGCGGCCGAGGTTGTTGCACCCCAGGCCGACGACGGAGACGGTCAGCCCGGAGCGGCCGAGACGGGTGTGGCGCACGGGTCAGCCCTCCTGCTCTGCGGTGCGGACGTCCACCTTGTTCGGCTGCACGCCGTCGGCGCGCTTGGCGGCCGCCGGGATCTCGGCGGCGGCCTTGCGGGCGTGGGGGGTCCGGACGCGCAGCACGAGGGCACCGACCTCCTCGACGACGTCCTCGACCTCGCCGAGACCGCGCCAGGCCAGCTGGTGGGTCATCTCGACGCGCAGCCGCTCGACGGTGCGCCGCTCGATCGCCGTGGCCTCCCGGCCGCGGAGCCGGTAGGCCACCGGCAGCACGGCGAAGGTCGCGGGGTCCGCCTCGGCGAAGCCCTCCTCCGCGCCCTGCGCCACGAACGCGGCCAGCAGCTGATCACCCTCGGCCTGGTCGGCCAGGGGCTGCTCCCCGACGGTGCCGGGCTGGCCGACCCGGCCGTGGTGGACCACGAACTCCCCGGCCTCCGCGTCGGCCCATGCCTCGCGGTACTCAAAGAGGCGGGCGCCGTCGTCGCCGACGCTCTCACGGTACAGCCGGACGATGCTCATGCCTGCTCCTGGTGGTGGGGGGCGGCCGCGTCCTCGGGGACGGGCCGGGCGTACGGGACCTTGGCGCCGAGGACCTGGGCGACGGTGTCCTGGGTGATGCGCTGCGCGGTGAGGCCCACGCGGGCCAGCACCTGCTCGCGGCTGCCGTGGGCGAGGAACTCGACCGGCAGGCCGACCTCGTTCAGGGCGGTGTCCACGCCGGCCGCGCGCATCTCCTGCCGGATCCGCGAGCCGACGCCGCCGGCCCGCACCCCGTCCTCGAGGCACACGACGATCCGGTGGCGGGCGGCCGTGTCGATCACGGACCGGGCCACGGGCAGGACCCACCGCGGGTCGATCACCGTGGCGCTGATGCCGTGCCGCTCGAGCCGTTCGGCGACGTCGAGGCCGAGCTCGGCCATCGCGCCCACCGCCACGATCAGCACGTCCCGCTCGGCGCCGTCGCGTCCGCCGGCCTCGCCCCGCCGGGCGAGCACGTCCGTGCCGTCCGACAACCGCTCCAGGGCGCGCACCGACTCCCCGACCGAGCCCTTCGCGAACCGCACCACGGTGGGCGCGTCCTCGACGGCGACGGCCTCGCGCAGCTCCTCCCGGAGCGTGTCCGCGTCGCGGGGCGCGGAGATCCGCAGCCCCGGCACCGACTGCAGCAGGGCCAGGTCCCACATGCCGTGGTGGCTCGGGCCGTCCGGCCCGGTGACGCCCGCGCGGTCCAGCACGAACGTCACGCCTGCACGGTGCAGGCCCACGTCCATGAGCACCTGGTCGTACGCGCGGTTGAGGAAGGTCGCGTAGACGGCCACCACGGGGTGCAGACCACCGAAGGCCATGCCGGCGGCCGAGGTGACCGCGTGCTGCTCGGCGATGCCGACGTCGAACACCCGGTCCGGATGGGCCAGCGCCATCGGGGCCAGGCCCACGGGGTTCTGCATGGCGGCGGTGATGGCCACGACGTCCGGCCGCTCGTCCGCGATCGCGACCATCTCCTCGCCGAACACGGAGGTCCAGGACTGGGCCGTCGACGAGGTGATGGGCTCGCCCGTGGAGGGGTCGATCACGCCGATCGCGTGGAACTGGTCCGCCTCGTGCGCGACCGCCGGCGCGTAGCCGTGCCCCTTCTCGGTCATCGCGTGGACGATCACGGGCCCGCCGTACGCCCGCGCGTCCTCGAGGGCCTCCTCCATGGCGGTGAGGTCGTGACCGTCCACCGGACCGATGTACTTCATGCCCAGGTCCTCGAACAGGCCCTGCGGCGCCCAGAGGTCCTTGAGGCCCTTCTTCGCCGCGTGCAGCGGCCGGTACACCAGCTCACCCGCGAGGCCGGCCTCCTGGAGGCGGCGCTTGAGGTAGTCGAGGGTCTGCTCGTAGCGGTGGTGGGTGCGCACCTTGTCCAGCACCCCGCGGCGCAGTCCGCCCAGGTGCTCGGCGACGCCGCCCACCGTGGGCGCGTACGAGCGGCCGTTGTCGTTGACCACGATCACCACGCGCCGATCCCGGCCGGCGGCGATGTTGTTGACCGCCTCCCAGGCCATGCCCCCCGTGAGCGCGCCGTCGCCGATCACGGCCACCACGGTGCGGTCCCCCTGCCCGGTCTGCGCCCAGGCCCGCGCGATGCCGTCCGCCCAGGAGAGCGAGCTGGAGGCATGCGAGGACTCCACCACGTCGTGCTCGGACTCGGTGCGGTCGCCGTAGCCGGACAGGCCCCCCTCCTGGCGGAGCGTCGTGAAGTCCTGGCGTCCGGTGAGCAGCTTGTGCACGTACGACTGGTGGCCCGTGTCGAAGATGACCGCGTCCTTCGGCGACTCGAACACGCGGTGCACGGCCAGCGTCAGCTCGACGACGCCCAGGTTCGGTCCGAGGTGGCCGCCCGTCTTGGAGACGTGGGCGATCAGGTAGGCGCGGATCTCCGCCGCCAGCGCGGTCAACTGGTCCTCCGTGAGGGCCGACAGGTCCGCCGGGCGGGCGATCTGCGGCAGCAGCGGGGCGCCGGGGCTCGTGAGGGGCAGATGTTCCATGGTCCGACCAGCCTACTCCGCGGGTCCGCACCCGGGCGGGACGCAGGCGGCGGCGTCGGCCCCGGCGCCCACGACGACGGCGGCCCGCCGCCCTCCGTGCGGAGGGCGGCGGGTCGCCGTCGTGATGCCCGCGCGCGGGCTGTGTCCCGTGGATCAGGCCTTCGAGGCGATCTGACGGAGCACGTACTGCAGGATGCCGCCGTTGCGGTAGTACTCGGCCTCACCGGGGGTGTCGATGCGGACGACCGCGTCGAACTCGGTGACCTTGCCGTCCTCACCGGTGGCCGTGACCTTCACGGTCTTCGGCGTGGTGCCCTCGTTGAGGGCGGTGATGCCGGAGATGTCGAAGGTCTCGGTGCCGGTCAGGCCCAGCGAGTCGGCGTTCTCACCCTCGGGGAACTGCAGCGGCAGCACGCCCATGCCGATGAGGTTCGAGCGGTGGATGCGCTCGAAGGACTCGGTGATCACGGCCTTGACGCCCAGGAGCGCCGTGCCCTTGGCCGCCCAGTCACGGGAGGAGCCGGAGCCGTACTCCTTGCCGCCCAGGACCACCAGCGGCGTGCCCTGCTCGGCGTAGTTCTGCGCCGCGTCGTACACGTAGGCCTGCGGGGCGCCCTCCTGGGTGAAGTCGCGGGTGAAGCCGCCCTCCACGCCGTCGAGCAGCTGGTTCTTGATGCGGATGTTCGCGAACGTGCCGCGGATCATCACCTCGTGGTTGCCACGACGGGAGCCGTAGGAGTTGAAGTCCTTGCGCTGCACGCCGTTCTCCAGCAGGTAGCGGCCCGCCGGGGTGTCCGACTTGAAGGAGCCGGCCGGGGAGATGTGGTCCGTGGTCACGGAGTCACCCAGCTTGAGCAGGACGCGGGCGCCGGAGATGTCCGACACCGGGTCCGGCTGCATGGTCATGCCCTCGAAGTACGGGGGCTTGCGCACGTAGGTGGACTTCTCGTCCCACTCGAAGGTGGAGCCCGAGGGGGTCTCCAGGGACTGCCAGCGCTCGTCGCCGTCGAAGATCGTGGCGTACTGCGAGGTGAACATCTCGGTGTCGATCGACGCGTCGATGATCTGCTGGACCTCGGTCGGGTCCGGCCAGATGTCCTTGAGGAAGACGTCGTTGCCCTCCGTGTCCTGGCCCAGGGCCTCGCTCTCGAAGTCGAAGTCCATGGTGCCGGCCAGGGCGTAGGCGACCACCAGCGGCGGGGAGGCCAGGTAGTTCATCTTCACGTCCGGGTTGATGCGGCCCTCGAAGTTGCGGTTGCCGGAGAGCACCGCGGTCACGGACAGGTCGTTCTCCTGGATGGCCTCGGAGATCTCGGACTCCAGCGGGCCGGAGTTGCCGATGCAGGTGGTGCAGCCGTAGCCGACCACGTTGAAGCCGAGGTCGTTGAGGGACTCGCGCAGCCCGGACTTCTCGTAGTAGTCGGTCACCACACGGGAGCCCGGGGCCACGGAGGTCTTCACCCACGGCTTGGACTTCAGGCCCTTGGCGACCGCGTTGCGGGCCAGCACGCCGGCCGCCATCATCACGGACGGGTTGGACGTGTTGGTGCACGAGGTGATCGAGGCGATCGACACGGCGCCGTGGTCCAGCTGGAACTGACGGCCGTCCTCCATGGCCACGTCCACCAGCTTGGACGGGCGGCCCTTGACGGCCACGGCGGCGGTCTCACGGGGGGCGTCCGCGGCGGCGTCGGCGTCGTTCGGGCTGAGGTTCGGGGCGTCGGAGGCCGGGAAGCTCTCCTTGGATGCCTCGTCCACCGTGCCCAGCAGCTCCCCGCCCTGTGCGTAGTCGTGCAGGTCCTTGCGGAACTGGGCCTTGGAGTCGGTCAGCTCGATGCGGTCCTGGGGACGCTTCGGACCGGAGATGGAGGGCACCACGGTGGACAGGTCCAGCTCGAGGTACTCGGAGTAGGCGACCTCGGCGGAGGGGTCGTGCCACATCCCCTGCTCCTTGGTGTAGGCCTCCACGAGGGCGACCTGCTCCTCGGAGCGGCCGGTCAGACGCAGGTAGTCGAGCGTGACCTCGTCGATCGGGAACATGGCGGCGGTCGAGCCGAACTCGGGCGACATGTTGCCGATGGTGGCGCGGTTGGCCAGCGGCACGGAGCCGACGCCCTCGCCGTAGAACTCGACGAACTTGCCGACCACGCCGTGCTGACGGAGCATCTCGGTGATGGTCAGCACGACGTCGGTCGCGGTCGCGCCGGAGGGGATGCTGCCGGTCAGCTTGAAGCCCACGACGCGCGGGATCAGCATGGACACGGGCTGGCCGAGCATCGCGGCCTCGGCCTCGATGCCGCCGACGCCCCAGCCGAGCACGCCCAGGCCGTTGACCATGGTGGTGTGCGAGTCGGTGCCGACGCAGGAGTCCGGGTAGGCGCGCAGCACGCCGTCGACCTCGCGGGTCATCACGGTGCGGGCCAGGTTCTCGATGTTGACCTGGTGGACGATGCCCATGCCCGGGGGGACGACCTTGAAGTCGTCGAAGGCGGTCTGGCCCCAGCGCAGGAACTTGTAGCGCTCGCCGTTGCGCTCGTACTCGATCTCCATGTTCCGCTCGATGGCGGCGTCGTTGCCGAAGGAGTCGATCTGCACGGAGTGGTCGATCACGAGCTCGGCCGGGGAGAGCGGGTTCACGCGCTCCGGGTCGCCGCCCAGGTCCTGGATGGCCTCACGCATGGTGGCCAGGTCCACGACGCAGGGCACGCCGGTGAAGTCCTGCATGATCACGCGCGCCGGCGTGAACTGGATCTCGGTGTCCGGCTGGGCGTTCGGGTCCCAGGCGGCCAGGGCCTTGATCTGGTCGGCGGTCACGTTGGCGCCGTCCTCGGTGCGCAGCAGGTTCTCCAGCAGCACCTTCAGGGAGTAGGGCAGCTTCTGCGCCCCCTCGACCTTGTTCAGACGGAAAATCTCATACTCGGCGCCCTTGACGTCCAGGACGCCCTTGGAGCCGAAGCTGTCGACGGTGGTCACGAGAGGACTCCTCTTCCCGCCCGGTTTCCTCCGGGCGCTCGTCCAGTGGGGGGTGGTCACCCGCGGCCGCGGACCGCGCCCCGTCCGGGACGGGCGTCGTCTGCGTCACAGGTGCCGCACTGCGTCCCAGGGTACCGCGCCGGTCCCGTGTGACGCGGGCATGGCGCGCGGCGGCCCGCAGGCCGCCACGCGGATGCCGGGTCAGATCTCGACGACGGCCGCGGCCGGGGCGCTCTGGGCGGCCGGCACCAGCACGGTGACCGACTCGAGGTGGTGCGTGTCCGGGTAGAGGTCGAACACGCGGGCGCGCTCCACCTCGTAGCCGCCGTCGCGCAGCCACGCCAGGTCGCGGGCGAACGAGGCGGGGTCGCACGAGACGTACACGATGCGGCCCGGCTCGAGCGCGAGGATGCGCTCGATCGCCCGCCGCCCCGCGCCGGCCCGCGGCGGGTCCAGGACGACGGTGTCCAGCGCGGCACCGCCGAGGCCGCCGTCGGCCACGGGGCGCTCGGGGTACTTCAGCCAGCTGCCGAGCACCTTGTCCGTGGGGCCGTTGAGCACTGAGGCCTGCGGCTGGTCGTGCAGGTTGCGGCGGGCGTCCTTCGAGGCCTGGCGGGAGGCCTCCACCGAGTACACGCGGCCCTCGGGGCCCACGGCGTCCGCCAGGTAGGCGCTGAACAGGCCGGCGCCGCCATAGAGGTCGGCCACGACCTGGCCCGGCTCGACGCGCGCGTCCTCGAGCACCGCGTCCACGAGGGTGGCCGGGGCGTGCTGGTGGACCTGCCAGAAGCCGTCGCCCGTGACGCGGAAGCGCTTGGTGCCGCCGCGCTCGGACTCCACGGTCTCCTCGACCCAGGTCTTGCCGGTGATGCGCTCGACCTTGACCGGCTGGAACCGCTTCGGGCCGGGCAGGGCCAGGCCGGTGGAGACGTCCACGTCGCACGCGTTGGCCGCCTGGCGGATCCGGGTGCGCAGCCGGCCGAGCTTGACCTCGTCTGCCCGCGTCTGCGGGGTGGGCGTCACCAGCACGAGGGGGCGGGAGCCGGAGGCCGGCGTCGCGACGTCCACGCGGGCGGCTCCGGTGAAGTCCCAGTCCCACAGGGCGAGCGCATCGAGGGCCGGCACGCCGAGCGGCATGTTGCGCACGGGCAGGAGGGTCGCCGAACGGTAGGCGTGCATCGCGATGTGCCCCTGGGGGGTCACCGCGAACGCGTTGCGGGTGCGCCAGCGCTGGCCGGTGGGCTCATCTTCGGAGCCGGCGAAGCACACCTCCGGCTCCACCGCGAGGTCGGCGATGCGGTGCACCGTGTCCCGGAAGACCTGGGCCTTGAGCCGGCGCTGGTGCGGGACCACGATGTGGCCGAACTCGGCGCCGCCCACGGGCGGGCGGCCCGAGGCGTGGGCGCGCAGCATGTCTGCGAGCTTCCACTGGTGGATGCGCCGGAACTCAGAGGGCCGCAGCACCTCCACGACGTCGCCGCGCCAGAAGCGGGCCCCGTCCTCGGCCTCGGTCAGGGCCACCCGGACCTTCTCGCCGGGCACGGCGTGGCGCACGAAGACGACCCGCCCCTCGTGCCGGGCCACGCAGTGGCCGCCGTGGGCCATGGCCCCGACCTCCACCTCGATGGTCCTCCCGATCCCGGTGACGTCTGTGGACGTGTCGACGACTGCCATGTCTGGCTCCTCTCGCATCGCAGCGCGCTTCAGGTCTTGCCCTGAGCATCGACTGGTCAGATCATCACCATCCTTGCAGACCGATGCGGCTGTGTCGCCTCGATCGTGGGCGCGCCGTCGGACGGCGTCATCCGCCGTTCGCCGGGGCGCCGGGGCGGTCAGGAGCCCTGGCCCTCGTGAACCTGCCACGGCACCGAGCCCACCATCACGCCCGGCTCCCGCTGCAGCCGCCGCGTCTGACGGGTGGCGGTCCGGTTGTGCAGGAGCGTGCGCCAGCCCGGCCGGACCACGTACTCCGGGATGAACACCATGGTCAGGTCCCGCGGGGAGCGGCGTCGGTGCTCGCGCACATGCCGCACCAGGGGGGCCACCGTGTCGCGGTAGGGCGAGGCGATCACGGTGAGCGACATCGGCAGGCCGGCACGCTCCCAGGCGTCGATCACCTCCAGGGTGGCGGCGCGCTCGGCGTCCACGACGACGGCCTCGAGGGAGGACGGCCGCGACGCGCGGGCGTAGGCCAGCGCCCGCAGCGCCGGCCGGTCCAGCGTGGTCACGACGACCACCACGTGGACCCGCGAGGGCAGGGCCCGCGCGTCGTCCTGGGGGTCCGGTGCGAGCTCGCGGTCCACGTCCGCGTAGTGGCGGCGGATCCGCCCCATCACCAGCGAGCCGAGCACGATCGCCAGCAGCGCCACCCACGCCCCCTGCGTGAAGCGGGTGACCAGGACGACGACCCCCGCCAGCGCCGTGACCACCCAGGCCACCGCCGTGATGATCAGGCGCAGCCGGACGGCCGCGCGGGCCCGGGAGCCCGGTGTGTGCACGAGCCGGCGGCGCCACAGCCGCAGCATGCCGGCCTGCGCGAGCGTGAAGGCCAGCAGCACGCCGATGACGTAGAGCTGCACGAGCAGGGCGGTCCGGGCCTCGAAGATCAGCACGAGCGAGAGGGCAGCGGCCCCCATCCCGAGGACACTCCACGTGTGCACGAGCCGGTCGCTGCGGACCCTCAGCTGCCGGGGCAGGTAGCCGTCCTCGGCCACGCGCGCGGCCAGGGCGGGGAACGAGCGGAACGCCGACTTGGCAGCGAACAGCAGGAGCAGGGCGGTGGCCGCGATGGTGGCGACGGACAGGACGCTGCCCGGGCCGTACACGGTGTCCGCGAGCTGGGCGAGCACGGGGGCGGGGGCGCGGTCGGGCGTGACCTCCCCGCCCGCGGCGTCCCGGAGGTTCTCCAGCTCCAGCCCGACGACGACGCCGGTGCGCTGGGCCAGATGCATGACGCCCACGGTCAGCGCGCCGAGGGTGAGGGCCATCACGGTGAGCACCCACCGCACCGTGGGCACGGCCGGCCGGGCCATCAGGCGGGTGCTCGAGACCGGCACCTCGACGCCGGTGAGCAGCACCGATCCCGCGCTGAACGCGCGCAGGGCGAGCAGCGCCGTCGCCACGGTGCCGACGGTCCCGCCGACCCCGGCGCCCTCCTGCGTCCACCCGGCCGTCGGCGCCGCACCGAGCAGCCCACGGCCCTCCTGCCACAGACCCGCCAGGACGAGCAGCGCGGTCAGGGCGACGAACACGCTCACGAGCACGGGCAGCACCCACCGGGACAGCCGCACCCCGCGGAGCGCGGCCAGCAGCACGCCCGCGAGCGCGGCCGAGGCCACCAGCACGCGGCTGCCGACGGTGAGTCCGGGGGCCAGCGCCGCCACGAAGTGGGCGAAGGCGGCCACGGAGACCGCGGCGGTGAACACGAAGTCCAGCAGGAGCGCGGCCGAGGCGACGACACCGGCCCTCGGGCCCAGCTTCGTGCCGGCCATGTGGTAGATGCCGCCGTGCGGAACGGCGGCGACCGCGGCGTGGAAGGACGCGACGATGAGCAGCATCACCGCGACGACGGCCCAGCCGACGGCGGGTCCGAGCGCGAGCGCGGACGTGCCGGCGGCGACCAGGGTGAGGATGACCTCGTCGGGGGCGTAGGCGAGGGAGGACAGGGCGTTCGACGACGTCACGGGCAGCGCCCGCCACCGGTTCATGCGGGGCTCGTCGGCGGCGTGCGACGTCACGGGGCGACCGAGGAGGCCGCGGCGCAGGAGGGAGGACAGCGTGGCCACCGCACCACGGTACCCCCGCCGGGCCCGGGCACCGCGGCGACGCGGATGCTCCCGGACGTGCCCGCCGGATGCGAGGATGGAGCCCGCGTCGGCTCCCCGGCGCACGGAGCACCGCACGAGAGGCAGGGACGGGCATGGCCCACTACGTGATCGTCGGCGGCGGACGGGTGGGCACCCGGCTGGCTGCCGCGCTGGACGCGGCCGGTCACGGCGTCGCCCTCGTGGACCGCGACCCGCGGACCGTCGAGGGGCTGGCCCCCGGCTTCTCCGGCGAGCTCGTGGCCGGCGTGGGCTTCGACCGCTCCGCGCTGCTCGCCGCCGGCATCGACCGCGCGCAGGGCCTGGCGGCCGTGACCGCGGACGACAACACGAACATCATCGCCGCCCGCGTGGCCCGCGAGACCTTCCACGTGGACCACGTGGTGGCGCGCATCTACGACGCCGACCGGGCCCGGCTGTACCAGCGCCTCGGCATCCCCACGGTGGCCTCCATCCAGTGGACGGCCGACCAGGTGCTGCACCGGCTGCTGCCGGCCGGCACCGCCGACGCGGAGCACCGCGACGCCTCCGGCCGACTGCTCGTGACCGAGCTGGTCCCCCACTCCTCGTGGTGGGGCCGCCGGCTGACCGACGTCGAGTCCACGGTGGGGATGCGCATCGCCTACCTCACCCGGCTCGGCGACGGCCAGCTGCCCCGGCCGGGCGACCGCCTGCAGGAGGGCGACGTGCTGCACGCCGTCTACCCGGTGGGCCGCCGGGACCGGGTGGAGGCCGCCCTGCAGGGCGAGGCACGCGTGCCGGACGGCACTGACGAGGACGAGGAGGGACGGGCATGAGGGCCGTCATCGCCGGAGCGGGCGCCGTGGGCGCCTCCATCGCGCGGGAGCTGCACGCGCACGGCCACGAGGTGGTCGTCGTCGAGGCGCGCACGGACGCGGCCCGCAAGGCCGACGTCGGCGGCGCACGCCTCGTCCTCGGGGATGCGTGCGACCTGACCGTGCTCGAGCAGTGCGGCGCCCTGGAGGCGGACGTGCTCGTCGCGGCGACCGGCGACGACCGGGTCAACCTCGTGTGCTCCCTGCTGAGCCGCTCGGAGTTCGGCGTCGGCCGCACCGTGGCTCGCGTCAACAACCCGCTCAACGACTGGCTCTTCGACGAGTCGTGGGGCGTGGACGTGGCCGTGTCCACCCCCTCGATCATGACGGCGCTCGTGGAGGAGGCCGTGGAGACCGGGGACCTCGTGCGCCTGCTCAGGCTGGAGGCCGGCGGCGCGGCGCTGTCCGAGTTCCGGGTCCCGGCAAAGCACTGGCTCGAGGGCCGGCGCATCGGCACCGTGTCCTGGCCGCAGGAGGCTCCGCTCGTGGCGGTCGTGCGCGACGGCGCCCCCCGGCAGGCGTCGGCGGACGAGGTCCTGGAGGTGGGCGACGAGCTCTTCTTCCTGGCCGCCGGCTCCGCCGAGCCGGCCCTGCGTCGCCTCCTCGTCGGCGAGGGCCGCGCTCAGGGACGCTCGGAGGCGGCGGAGTCCGCCGGCACGCCGTCGTCCTGACCGGGCGAGCTGACGGACCAGGCGAGCCAGAGCCCCAGGGCATAGAGCGGCAGGCCCATCACCAGGCGGGCCACCCCGAGCGCGGTGACGGCGTCCCCGAGGTAGAGGGGCACCTGCACCGCCAGGCGCAGCGCGAACACGGCCACGAGGATCCAGGTGGCCGCGGCGTAGGCGCGGCGCCGACGCCGGTGGGCCCGCCAGCGGGTGCCCTCGGCGCGCACGAGGCCGAGCACCAGGCCCGCCGCGGGCCAGCCCACGAGGACGGACACCGCGAACGCGAGGCCGTAGGCGGCGTTGGTGACGAAGCCCCACAGGTAGTAGTCGCGGGCCTGGCCGGTGGTCAGGGAGACCACGACGGACAGGACGACGACGGCGAGGCCGGCCAGCACCTGGACCGGCGACTGGCGCTGGACGAGGCGCGCGACGCCCAGCACGAGTGCGACCGCGACGGCCGCCACGCCGGAGGGCCACACCTGCTGGGTGGCGACGTAGCCGACCATGTAGACGAGGGTGGGCAGGGAGGCCTCGACGATGCCGCGCCAGCCACCGACGCTGCCCAGCGCGTCGAGGCGGCCGCGCTCGTCCAGGCGGGCTCGAGACGGCAGGGGGCCGGCCCCGTCCGGGGCGGCGGTGACGGGGCCACGCGGCTCGGTCATGGGCTCTCCTCTCGGGGCCGTGCTCAGCGCGTGGCCTCGGGCGCGTCGACCAGGTCGAACTCGGGGTTGTGCAGGGTGGGCACGCCGTCCATCTGGGTGACGCGGCCGCGGACCGTCAGCCACTCCCCCGGCATGACACCGGGCACGCGGCGCCGCCCGTGCCAGACCAGCTGCAGCGTCTCCGCGGGCGCCATGCTCCCGGGCGCGGGCAGGCGGTCGGCCAAGGACGCGCGGAAGACGGTCGCCTCGTCCGCGCCGGGCAGTGTGACGGAGGCGATGACGCCGCGGCGCTCGATGCGGCCCGCGGCCCCGACCGGGCGGGGCGCGACGGCGGGGCTCACCGGATCTCCGTGATCTCCGGACCGCGCTCGGGCAGCGCGGTGGCCTCCGGTGCCGCGCCGTCCCCCGGGCCGGCGGCGGTGTCCGCGAGCACGTCCCGGCCCTCGTCCGGGGCCGGGCGGCGACGCTGCAGCGGGCGCGCGTTGGGAGGCGGACGCAGGGGCAGCAGCTCGCGCGGCGGGAGCGGCTCGTCGCCCCGCACCACGACCAGGTCGGAGAACACCTGTTCCAGCGGCTCGGCGGCCTCCGGCTGGAAGGCGGCCTCGCCGTGGAACACGCCGCGGACGAACCAGCGCGGACCGTCCACGCCCACGAACCGGGCGACGTTCCACCCCGGCGAGCCGTCCGGCAGCGCCGCCGGCACGCGCGTGAGGATCTCGATGCCGAAGCGGCCGGTCTGCTCCTGCACGGTCGCGTGGGCGGTGGTCGACAGGGAGTCGTGCAGCTCGGCGCGCAGGTCGTCCCACAGGCCCGTGCGGCGCGGGGCGCTGAACGCCTGGACCTGCAGCGCCGAGCGGCCGAGGCTGACGGTGGCGGCGACGATCCGCTTCGTCGCGTCCTCGACGTCGAGGCGCAGCTTCATGCCCTGGACCGCCCGCAGGCGCAGCGACCCCAGGTCGATCATGCCGGCGGGATCCGGGCGGGTGGCGACGTCGTGCGGACCGACGTCGGCTGCCTCCGGCGCGGCGGCGATCTCGAGGTCGCGCTCCTCCAGCAGCTCGGCCGGCAGGCTGACCTGCTCGTGGCGCACGGTGCGGTTGCGTCCGAAGATCACGACGTCCTCCCAGGGGTGTTGTCGGCGGTGAAGCCGCCGGTCGAGCCGAAGCCGCCGGCCCCGCGCTCGGAATCGGGCAGCGCGTCCACGGGCTCGAAGCGGGCCCGCACGACCGGCTGCAGCACGAGCTGGGCGATCCGGTCGCCGCGGCGCAGCACGATCGGCTCCGTCGGGTCCAGGTTGATCAGGGGCACCTTGATCTCGCCACGGTAGCCGGCGTCGATGGTGCCGGGGGCGTTGACGACGCTCAGGCCGTGACGGACCGCGAGGCCCGAGCGGGGGTGCACGAACCCCGCGTGGCCCTCCGGGATGGCCAGCGCCACGCCGGTCGGCACGAGGGCACGCTCACCCGGGGCCAGGGTCACGTCGACGGCGGTGCGCAGGTCCGCGCCCGCGTCGCCCGGCTGCGCGTAGGCGGGCGGGGCCAGGCCCGGATCGAGGGCGTGCAGGGGCACGGGCAGCTCGGCGGAGTCGGTCACGAGGCCCGACCCTACACGAGCACCCGTCGGCCCGGGGCCGCGTCGAGGCGGCCGGGCGGGCGCCCTCGCCGGTGCCGCGCGGCGGGACCGGAGTCCGGATGTGGGAAGCTGGGACCCATGCGTGATCCCCAGCAGCACCCCGTCGCCGATGCCTCCCGCCACGCCCCCGAGGGCGCCGCGGCGGGACCCGATCCGGTCCTGTTCGAGGAGCGGTTGACGCCCTCCCCGGGGGTCTGGGCCGTGGCGCTCATGCTGGCGGCGCTGACGATCCTCGTGTTCGCGCCGATCGACCTCGGGGTGGGCATCGCGGCCGCCGTCGCGTTCTTCGCCGTCGAGGTCCTGATCCTGGTGGCCACCACCCCGCGCATCGTGGTGCGCGAACGCACCCTCCAGGTGGGCCGCGCCAGCATCGAACGGCACCACGTCGGTCAGGTCACGGGGTATCGCGGCGAGGACGCCCGGGCCCAGCGCGGCCCGCTGCTGCACGGGCTGGCCTTCGTGAACGTGCGCGGCTGGATCGCGCCCGTCGTGCGGATCCAGCTGACCGACGAGCGCGACCGCACACCCTACTGGCTGACCAGCACCCGGCGTCCGGAGGAGCTGGTCGCGGCCCTCGGCGGGACCATGGCCCGGCAGGAGGGGACGGCCGAGGGCCGCTGACCGCCCCGGCGGCGGGGGCTCAGCCCTCGCAGTCGGTGCAGTAGATCAGGCCGTTCTTCTCACGCGCGGCCTGCGAGCGATGGCGGACCAGGAAGCAGGAGGCGCAGGTGAACTCATCCGACTGGGCGGGCAACACCCGCACCATCAGCTCTTCACCCGAGAGGTCGGCGCCGGGCAGCTCGAACCCCTCGGCGGCCTCCGCCTCGTCCTCGTCCACGACGGCGGACTGGGTGTCCGTGCGCCGTGCCTTCAGCTCCTCGATGGAGTTCTGGCTCAGCTCTTCCTCGTTCTTGCGAGGGGCGTCGTAGTCAGTGGCCATGGGGTTTCACGCTCCGCTGGTGGGGGACGGCACCGGGACCGGTGCCGGCACTGCGCGGGCGGCGTCGTGGGCGGACCACGCGTCACCGGCCTGCGCCGTTGCGCGTAGATTGTGCACCATGCCCGAACCCGTGCCAAATGTTGTCGGGCACGCTCGCCCAGGGCGGATTCGCGCGGGCGCTCGTCCCTCGCCCGGGCCGTGGTCTGCGGCACGGCGGCTAGGATCGGGGCATGCCCGGCCGGGCGTCCGCATGCCCGGTGACCAGAACACGATGTGGGAGGGACCACCGCCATGGCAGAGCTGCGACTGACCGGACCCACCGAGGACGGCGACGCGCTGCGCCTGTCGGGGCCCGAGGGTGAGGAGCACACGCTCGCCCTCTCCCCCTATCTGCGCCGGCTGGTCATCGAGGGCGCCGCGCCCGAGGACGGGCGACCGGCCGAGGACGGCCCCGCGGCCTGGCACGACATGACGGAGATGGACGTCCCCGGGGCGGACGACGAGGAGCCGGTGGACGCGGCGACGCACGCCGACGATGCCGCGGCGGAGGGCGAGCGGGCTCCCGAGGCGCCCTCCGGCCCGGCCCGGCCGGACGAGGACCTCGCGCTCACCCCGCGGATCGACCCGCGGCCCGTGGCCGACGACTCGACCGCGGACGGACCGACCCCGGCGCCGCTGACCGACCAGGAGTCCGTCAAGGCCGCCGCGACCCAGGAGGCCGTGCCCCTCACCCCCCGGGAGATCCAGCAGCGCATCCGTGCGGGCGCCTCCGTGGAGCAGGTGGCCCGGGAGAGCGGGAACGCGTTCTCGCGCATCCGCACCTACGGTCACCCCGTCTTGGCCGAGCGCGACTGGATCGCCCGGCAGGCCCGCGCCGTCGAGGTCTGGGTCGGCGGGCCCGACCTCTACTCGGACCTCGTCCAGGACGGCGGCCCCACCACGCTCGGCGAGCTCGCCGCGCACCGGCTCGCCGAGCTGGGCGTGGACGAGGCGAGCCTCGAGTGGGACGCGTGGCGCGAGGACCAGGCCGGCTGGACCGTGGCCGCCCGGTTCGCCGTGGCCGGTGCGAGGAGTCTGCCCACCCGCGAGGAGCCGCCGGCGCTCTGGACGTTCCGCCCGGCCGGACGCCACCTCGAACCCGAGAACGCCTGGGCCCGCGCCCTGTCCGAGGCGGAGGCCTGGGACCTGGTCCCCCGCGCCCCCGCGGCCGAACCGGTGACGGACGACGTGGACGCCGAGGACGCCGTGACCCCCGCGGGTGCGCACTCCCCGGCCGCCGACCGCGACGCCGATCTGCTGGAGATCCTGCGGGTGCGCCGGGGTCAGCGTGTGGGCGCGGACCTGGAGTCGGACGACGCGCTCGCCCACCTGATCGCTCGCGAGCACCAGGACCGGAGTCGGCGCGAGGCCGCCCAGGCGCCCGAGCGGCTCGCCCCGGTCGACGCCGAGGGGGCCCTGACGACCGCCGACGACGCCCCGGTCGTCGACGCGCCGGAACCGGCCGCCGAGACCGACCGCGCCGAGGACACTGCCGCAGACGTCGCGGACGCGGGTGTCGAGGACGAGGGGGCGGAGCCCGCGCCTCGCGAGCGTGCCGCGCGCCCTGCCATGCCGACCGTCACGCCGCGCCCCCGGGCCCGCTCGGCCGCTCGCCGCGCGTCCGTGCCCAGCTGGGACGAGATCGTCTTCGGCCGCAAGGGCGACTGACCCCGGCCCGGCCCCGGCCGCGGGGCGGGCTCAGCGGTGCCAGGTGAGCAGCGGGACCTCCCGCTCGGCGCGCGTGGGCGCGCCGTGCTGGCCCACCATCTCGAAGGCGTGCGGGGGCACCCGCCGGCCGTCGTAGAGGGCCAGATCCCCGTGCACGGCGACGAGCAGATCCCCGATGCGGGCACGGACCCGGTCCTCGACGACGGCGCCGAACCAGCCGGCGTCGACGGCCTCGTCCCGCGTGAGCACCCACGCGTGCGCCCCGTAGCGCTCGGCCCAGGTGCGCCGCACCCTCGCGCGCACGTCCGGACCCGCGTCGGACCGGAAGTGCAGCTGCACGAGGCGGGGCTCCCCCGCGGTGTGCGCGATCCCCTCGAGCAGCGCGGGGTCGGCGAGCTCCCCGGCCTCGTCCAGGGCGGCGTAGTCCACGCGGCGCGACGGCGGCACGTCGACCATGCCGTGGTCGCCGGTGGCGAGCACCACCGTCCCGGCGGGCACGCGGTCCACCAGGCGCCGCACCGCCGCGTCGATCTCCTCGAGGGCGTGCAGCCACCGTTCCGAGCCCACGCCGTCCCGGTGGCCGGCCTTGTCCAGCTCGTTGACGTAGAAGTAGACGAGCGTGGGCACGCGCGCGTCCTTCATCACGCGTTCGGCGGCCTGGGCGCGGGCGATCAGGGTGCGACCGGCCACGAACCGGCCGCCACGCAGCCCCGCCCGTGTCAGGGCCGAACGCTCGAAGGCGGGCAGCGAGACCGTGACGGCGTCCACGCCGGCCGCGGCGGCGCGCTCGAACACGGTGGGCTTCGGCTGCCACCCCACCGGGTCGGTGGCCTCGTCCCAGCCGCCCAGCTGATTGATCACCACGTCCCGGTCCGGGTCGAGCACGTCGTAGCCGGCCACGCCGTGCTCCCCGACGTCCAGCCCGGTGCCCAGGCTCGTGAGGGAGGCGGCCGTCGTGGTGGGCACGGCCACCTCGAGGACGCGGCCGCCGTCGGCCATCGCCGAGCGCAGCGTGGGGGCGTGGCCGCCGAAGCGCTTCAGCAGGGACCGTCCGAGGCCGTCCACCAGGGCGACGACCACGCGGCGGCCCGCCGGGACCGCGAGCGCGTTCTCACAGCCCGGGACACCGAGGGCGGCCGCGGCGGAGGTCAGGACGGAGCGCAGGGCACGGTCGGCGGGGACCACGCCCGCGGGGAGGGCGGGCCCCGTCACGTGGTGGCCGCCAGGTGGGCGCGGCGCAGGGCCCGGGCGAAGGCCAGGGCGCCGTCGACGGCCCCCTGCCCGTCGGCGTCGGCGGCGACGCGGATCACGAGGTCCTCGCGGGTGGCGGTGCCGGTGTAGCCGTGGTCGAGGTCGCACTGGGGGTCGGCGCAGCCGGCGGGCTGCAGGTCCAGTCGCTGGCCTCCGGCCCACATCAGCCCGAGGGTCATCTCGGCCACGGGGTCGGACGGCCGGAAGCGGGCGGGGTCGGCGTGGCCGGTGGTCAGGACCACGGAGCCGAGGGCGCGGACCGGGACCATCTCGGTGGAGACCTGGGCGAGGACCGCCTGGCCGGCCGGGTCGGCGGCGTGGTCGTCGAGGTGGACGGCCAGCAGGGTGTCCCCGGCGAGCACGAGGGCCGTGATGTGCCGGTGGATCTCCTCGTAGTCGAAGTGCGTGTCCACGTGGACGAGGTGCGCGTCCGGGGTGCGGCCTTCGAGCTCGACGGCGATGGCGTGCGCCACGAGGTCCGGGTAGAAGCCGGCGCGGACGAGCGAGGCGTCGAGGCCGCCGCTGCCGTCCAGGGTGCGGGCCTCGCGCTGCCGGCCCTCGGCCTCGGGGGCGTCGGGGCGGTGGTCGGGACGGCCGGGCTCGTGACTCCTGCGGAACGGGCTCATGTCCCCCATGCTACGGGTCCGGTGCCGGGCCGTCCGGGCCCGCTGTGGACGGCCCGGTCAGCGGCCGCGCAGCGCGCGCCGGGCCGAGTCGGTGCGGCGGGCCGCGTTGGCGACGTGCACCTCGGCCTGCAGCACCGTCACGCCCTCGGGGGCGGCCAGCACGGGCGCGAAGCGCAGGCGGGCGACCTGCGGCAGGTCGTCCTTGAGGACGCTGACGCGGCCCACGAGGTCCTCCAGCGCGGCGAGGTTGACGGAGGGCACCCCGCCGGTGCCGCGCAGCTTCACGGCGGCGCGGGGGGCGCGGACCATGCGGGCCACGTCCCGGTCCGTGAGCGGGGGCACGCGGTGCACCCAGTCCCCCAGCAGGTCCGTGGCGTCGCCGGCGATGCCGAAGGAGACCACGGGGCCCAGCAGCGGGTCCTCGAGCGCCGTGAGCATGCAGGCCTGGCCGGCGGGGGCCATGGCCTGGACCTCGAGCTCGCGCACGCCGAACGGCGCGAGCAGACGGCGCATGTGCTCGACGTTGCGGCGCAGGGAGTCGGCGTCCACCACGTTCAGGCGGACGCCGCCCAGGTCGAGTCGGTGCCGCAGGTGGGGGTCCACGGCCTTGAGCGCCACGGGGAAGCCGAGCCGCTCGGCGGCCGCCACGGCCTCGTCGGCGGTCTCGAACCGGGCCGAGGGCAGCACGGTGATCCCGTAGTGGCCCAGCAGCGTCTCGGTCTCCTCGTCGGAGAGCCGGACGAGTTCGGTGCCCTCGGCACGCGCGGCGGCCGCCTCCACGAGCTCCTCGGCCTCGTGCGGGTGCAGGCCGGTCGGCTCGAGCGGCTCGCCGACCTCCTGGCGGCGCCAGTGGACGTAGTCCGCGAGCGCGCCGAGCACGGTCATGGCCTGCTGCGGCGACGGGTAGAAGGGCAGACCGGGCTGCAGGGAGCCGGGCTCGGCGTCGTCGTCGACGGGACCGGCGGCGCCGAGCGTGGCCCCGCGGTAGCGCGGGGAGACGACGTCGGTCAGGCAGCCGAGCACGGGGATGCGGGCGTCCCGGGTCGCGTCGGCGAGGGCGTGGGCCAGTCGCTCCGGCTCGTCGTCCGCCTGGTGCAGGCCGAGGCGGGCCAGCACCACGACGGCGTCGGCCTGCTCGTGGCGGACGGCGTCCCGGACGGCGGAGACCAGCGTCTCGGCGGGCGGGGCGATGCCCTGCTCGCTGCCGACGAGGCCGACGGTGGCCGTGACCTCCAGCCCGGCCTCGGCCGCGGCGTCGCGGCCCAGCCGGTCCAGGGCGAGGGAGTCGGCCACGAGGACGACGCGGTGGCCCGTGGGCAGCGGCTGGCTGGCCACGGCCATGAGGATGTCGAGCATGGCCTCGTGCGTGTGGGCCTCGAGCACGCCGGTCTGGTCGAGCATCGAGTCCACGGTGCCCTCGGGGGCCTGGGTGGTGCGGGTCTCGTGGCCCGGGGGCAGGAAGCGCCCGGTGACGTCGGAGCGGACCACCACGACGGGCTTGGTGCGGGAGAGCCGCCGGGCGATGCGGGAGAACTTGCGTGGGTTGCCGAACGACTCGAGGTACACACCGACGGCGGCGGTGTGGGGGTCCGCCTCGAAGAACTGCATGGCGTCGTTGCCCGAGACGTCCGCACGGTTGCCGGCGCTGATCGAGGTGGAGATCCCCACCCCGCGGCGCTTGACGCCGGCGGAGACCATGGCGCCGACGGCGCCGGACTGGCTGAACAGCCCGACGGGGCCGCGCTGGGCCAGGCCCGGGGACGGGGAGGCGTTGAGGCGGATCGCGGGGTCGGTGCGGACCAGGCCGGCCGAGGCCGGGCCGATCACGCGCATGCCGTGGGCGCGGGCGAGGGAGACCAGGCGGCGCTGGGCCTCGAGCCCCTCGGCGCCGGCGTCGGCGTAGCCCGAGGTGAGGACCACGAGGCCCTGGGCCCCGGCCGCGGCGGCCTCGGGGATGAGGGCCTCGACCTCGTCGGCGGGCACAGCGACGACGACGAGGTCGACCGGCTCGCCGATGTCGGCCAGGGAGCGGTGGGCGGTGAGGCCCTGGACGTCCTCGGCGGCGCGGTTCACGGCGTGGACGGCTCCCGTGAAGCCCGCCTCGAGGACGTGGCGCAGCACGAGCGAGCCGACGGCCTGCGGATCGCGGGAGGCGCCGACGACGGCCACGGACGCGGGCTCGACCAGCTCGGCGACGCTGCGGGACTCGGCGCGGTGCTCGCGGGACTCGACGACGGCGCGCCACCGGGCGGTGGGGTCGATGGGGAACTCGACGGCCACGACGCCGTCCTCGAAGCGGCGAGTCACCTCGAAGCCGGACTCCTGGAACACCGAGAGCATCTTGCGGTTCTCGGGCAGGACCTCGGCGGTGAAGCGGCGGATGCCGTTCTCGCGGGCGGCCACGGCGAGGTGCTCCATGAGGATGGAGCCCAGTCCGCGGCCCTGCGCGGCGTCGGAGATGTTGAAGGCGACCTCCGCGGCGTCGGAGTCCCCGTAGCGGTCGTAGCGGCCCACGCCGAGCAGTCGGCCGCCGCGGGTGATCACGAACGCCACCCGGTCCCGGTGGTCCACGTGGGTGAACCGGTCCAGGTCCTTGGCGCTCAGCTCGGACTTGTACGTGAAGTAGCGCAGGTAGATGGAGTTCTCGGACTGCCCGGCGTGCATGCGCTGCAGCTCGGCGGCGTCCTCGGGCGAGATGGGCCGCAGGTGGGCCGTCGCACCGTCACGGAGCACCACATCGGCCTCCCAGTGGGAGGGATATCCGCGGACGGCTTCGGTCTCACCCATAGGATCACTGTAGACAATCCCCGACGCCGTGAGGACTCCCCGACCACCATGATGGCCCGTTCATCCCGTTCCCGCCCCGCCGAGCAGGACGCCCCGCGCCCGCTGCCGCTGGAGCAGGAGAACATCGTCGACGTCGACGTCTCCGAGGAGATGGAGGCGTCCTTCCTCGAGTACGCCTACTCGGTGATCTACTCGCGCGCCCTGCCGGACGCGCGCGACGGCCTCAAGCCGGTGCAGCGGCGCATCCTCTACATGATGTCCCGCATGGGCCTGCGCCCGGACCGCGGCCACGTGAAGTCCGCCCGTGTGGTGGGCGAGGTGATGGGCAAGCTGCACCCCCACGGCGACGCCGCGATCTACGACGCGATGGTCCGCCTCGCCCAGCCGTTCTCCCTGCGCCTGCCCGTGGTGGACGGGCACGGCAACTTCGGCTCGCTCGACGACGGCCCCGCGGCCCCGCGCTACACGGAGGCCCGCATGGCCCCGGCCGCCCTGGCGCTCACCGCGGACCTCGACGAGGGCACCGTGGACTTCGTCCCCAACTACGACAACCAGCTCCAGCAGCCGGCCGTGCTGCCCGCCGCCTACCCCAACCTGCTCGTCAACGGCACCACCGGCATCGCCGTCGGCATGGCCACGAACATGGCCCCGCACAACCTGCGCGAGGTCGTGGCGGGCGCGCGCCACCTGCTCGCGGACCCCGAGGCGGACCTCGAGGCGATCATGGCCCACATCCCCGGCCCCGACCTCCCCTCGGGCGGCCGGATCGTGGGGCTCGACGGCGTCCGCGACGCCTACGCGACCGGCCGCGGCACGTTCCGCATGCGGGCCGCCGTCGCCGTGGAGCAGGTCTCCGCGCGGCGCACCGGCCTGGTCGTCACCGAGCTGCCGTACGGCGTGGGCCCCGAGAAGGTCATCGAGCGGATCAAGGCCGGCGTCGACGCGAAGAAGCTCAGCGGCATCGCCGACGTCGTGGACCTGACGGACCGCAAGAACGGGCTGCGCCTGCAGATCGAGCTCAAGTCCGGGTTCAACCCCCAGGCCGTGCTGGCCGCCCTGTACCGGCACACCCCGCTCGAGGAGACGTTCGGGATCAACAACGTCGCGCTCGTCGACGGCCAGCCGCAGACCCTGGGCCTGCTGCCCCTGCTGCGGGTCTACGTGGACCACCGTCTGGACGTGGTGCGGCGCCGCACCGGGCACCGCCTCGGCAAGCACCGCGACCGCCTCCACCTCGTCGAGGGCCTGCTGCTGGCGCTCGTGGACATCGACGAGGTCATCGAGATCATCCGTTCCTCGGACGACACCACGGCCGCGCGCACCCGCCTCATGGGCGTCTTCGACCTCACCCAGGTGCAGGCCGACCACATCCTGGAGCTGCGGCTGCGCCAGCTGACGAGATTCTCCCGCATCGAGCTGGAGGCCGAGCGCGACGAGCTGCAGGCCGCGATCGCCGAGCTCGAGGCGATCCTCGCCTCCGACGCGCGGCTGCGTGAGGTGGTCTCGGCCGAGCTGCAGGCCGTCGCCGACGAGCACGGCGACGACCGGCGCACGGTCCTGCTCGAGGCCGAGACCGCCGCGGCCCCCGCCGCCGGGCCCGCACCGTCCGGGCCCACCCCCGCCGGCGCCGCGGAGGCCGGGGCGGACCTGATGGTCCCGGACACGGCGTGCTGGGCCCTGCTCTCCACCTCCGGACGCCTGCTGCGCACCGCGGACCGCACGCCGATCGCCCCGCAGGGCCGGCGCCGCAAGCACGACGCCTTCGCCTCCGTGGTCCCGACGACGGCCCGCGGTGAGATCGGGGCCCTCACCTCCGCCGGCGCGCTGCACCGCCTCCAGGCGGTCGACCTGCCGGTGGCCGGCGAGCCGTCCGCGGCCCCCGCGATGACCGCGGC
Source organism: Micrococcus sp. KRD077 (assembly GCF_017168505.1). Lineage (NCBI taxonomy): Bacteria > Bacillati > Actinomycetota > Actinomycetes > Micrococcales > Micrococcaceae > Micrococcus > Micrococcus sp. KRD077. Next base: position 135,711 of record NZ_JABFAZ010000009.1, read on the forward strand.
CGTCCCCGCCGCGGAGCTGGTGCCCCTGGCCAAGGGCGAGACGCTCGTGGCCCTGGTCCCCCTGGACGCCGTCCTGGCGCTGGGCACCGCCCACGGGGTCGTCAAGCGCGTCCGGCCGGAATGGCCCCTGAACCGCCAGGTCGTCGACGCCGTCGCCCTGAAGGACGGCGATGCGGTGGTCGGCGCCGCCCCCGCCCCGGACGAGGCCGACCAGCTCGTCTTCCTCACCCGCACCGGCCAGCTGCTGCGCTACGCCGCCTCCGCCGTGCGCCCCCAGGGCCCGGCCGGCGGCGGTGTCGCGGGCATCCGGCTGGCCGCCGGGGACACGGTGCTCGCGTTCGGGGTGGCCCCCGCCGCCTCCCTCACCGAGACCGGTGCGGACGCCGCCGCCCACCCACGGCCCGCCGTCGTGGTGACCGTGACGGACGGCGAGGCGGACGTGCTCGGCTCCGCCCCGGGCTCCGTCAAGGTCACGCCGCTCGGGGAGTATCCGGCCAAGGGCCGCGGCACCGGCGGCGTGCGCGCCCACCGGCTGCTCAAGGGCGAGAGCGGCCTCGAGCTCGGCTGGATCGGCGCTGCGCCCGCGCTCGCGGCCTCGCGGGCCGGGGTGGCCCGCGCGCTGCCGATCGAGTACGGGCGTCGGGACGGCTCGGGCGTGCCCGTGGACCAGCGCATCGAGGCCGTCGGTGCCGGCGCCTCCCCCGACCTCGTCTCGGCCCCGCCCGCCGAGGACGACGCCGTGGCCGTGTCCGCGGACTGATCAGGGGGCCTCAGCAACCGACCCGCACAGGGACGTCACCGTCCTCGAGCAGCCTGCCGTCATGGGTGACGATCACGACGATCCTGTCTGCCAGAGCCCGGCGCAGATCCGTGATGAGGGCGCGTGCCTCGTCGGCGTCCACGTGTGCGGTCGGCTCGTCCAGCAGCACGACATCGGCGCGGGCCACGAGAGCCCGGGCCACGGCCAGGCGTTGACGCTGCCCGCCCGAGAGCCGCTGCCCGCCAGGGCCGACGCGCGTGTCCAGGCCCTGCGGTGCCGCGGCCAGCCACGGACCCAGTCCCACCAGCTCGAGCGCGGCGGTGAGCTCTGCGTCGGACGGGGCGTCCGCGACGCCGCGGGCCAGGGCGAGGTTGCCGCGCGCCGTGGAGTCGAAGATCAGGGCGTCCTGCGGGGTCCAGGCGACCCGGGCCAGCGCCGTCGCGTCCGGGCGGACCGGGTCCGGCTGGGGCGTCGGGGGCACGGTCTCGAGCGTGTACCGGCCGGCGGTCAGGGGCAGGAAGCCCAGCAGCACGGCCAGCAGGGTCGACTTCCCGGATCCGGAGGGCCCGGTGACGACGGCGACGTCCCCGGGGGCCAGGTCGAGCTCCAGGTCGGTCCACAGCGGCGGCGCACCGGGGTGGGCGAAGGCGGCCTCGACCAGGCGCAGGCGGCACACCCGTGCCTCCGGCTCTGCGGCCTCCGCCGGCTCAGGCGGCGCCGCGGCAGCTCCGCCCTCCTCCGGGCCGAGCAGCTCGCCGGTCGCCCGCGCCCGATCCGCCAGGGTGCCCCAGTGCTGGGCGGCGGCGGCCAGCGCCCCATAGGGCTCGGCCCAGGAGAGTGCGAGCAGCACCACCAGGGCCGCGACCGGCGCTGAGGTGCCGGTGTGGGCCGCCGCGGCCGCCGCGGCCACCGCGATCCCCCCGGAGGCCGCGACCGCCAGCGCCCGGCCCCCGCCGGCGGCCCACGCGGCCCGACGGCGGGGACGCTGCAGCCGGTCGTCCAGCACCGCCAGTCCCCTCAGCGCAGGCTCGGTCAGCCCCAGCCCGCGCAGGTCCCCGGCCGCGTTCAGCACGGCGGCCACACGGTCGACGAGCGCGCCCTGCCCTCGCACCTGGGCCGCGGTCTGGCGGCGGTCCAGGACGGCGACCAGCGCGGGGATCACCACCAGGGCGACCGCCCCGGGCACCAGGGCCACGACCGCCAGCTCCGGGGCCAACGCCCAGGTCAGGGCGGCGGTGGCCAGCCAGGCGAGCAGGGCCGCCGGGGCAGGCACGAGCACCCGGGGCACCGCGTCCCGAAAGGCGTCCACGTCCGAGACCAACAGGGACAGGGCGCCGTCGGTCCGGCCCACCCGCCCCCACAGCCGGGGTTGACGGCCCAGCGCGTCCCACAGGCGCAGCCGCAGCTCCGTGGCCCAGCCGAACACGGCGTCGTGGGTGGTCAGCCGGTCCAGGTAGCGGAACACGGCCCGGGACAGGCCGAACCCGCGCACCAGCACGATCACGGCCAGCAGGTAGAGCACCGGCGGCCGCGTCGAGGCGGTGACGATCAGCCAGCCGGACAGTGCCGCCAGCAGTGCCGCGGACACGTGGGTCCCGGCGGCCCAGCCGATGCCGGCCCAGAGCTTCGGTTGCCGCCACGGCAGCAGCCGCAGTCCGGCCCGCAGCGAGACCTGTCGCGGGGTGACCGGCTCCGGCCGCGCACGCCCCTGGGCGGCGGCGACCGGCATAGCCGTGGCCGGGGATCCGGCGGTCGGACCGGCGCCGGGGGCCAGCCGGACGATGGCGTCGGCGGCCGTCAGCAGGGTGGGATCGTGGGAGGCGGCCAGCACGGTGCACTGCGGCGTGCTCAGCCCGGGCACCGCACCGGAGGGCAAGGCCGCGAGGGTCTCGACGACGACGGCGGCGACGGCGCCGTCCAGGTGGGCGGTGGGCTCGTCCAGGAGTACGAGCCACGGGCCGGTCCCGTCCGCGGCGTGCAGGCGGGCCAGGAGGCGGGCGACCGCGACCCGCCGGCACTCCCCCGGACTCAGATCGGCCGGGTCCCGCTCCTGGAGACCCTCGAGCGCCACGGCGGCCAGCACGGCGGAGCGAACGGGACCGGGCAGCGCACCCCCGGCGGCCAGGTCCAGTTCGCCGGCGACCGTGCGCTCGGTCAGCACGGGGTGCTGCCCGATCCAGAGGGTGCGTTCCGTGTCGACTCCGGCGACCCGGCCGGTGGCCTCGGCGGCGTCCTGGCGCAGCAGGCCGGCCAGCAGACGCAGGACGGTGGACTTGCCGGTGCCGGAGGGCCCGGCCAGGGCGGTCAGATGCCCCGGGGGCGCGGTGAGGTCGAGACCCTCGAGCACCTGCCGTCCGGCCATCCGGACGCTCAGGTCCTGCACCAGGACGCCGCCGTCCCGGTCCGGCCCGGAGGCCGGCCCGAGCGTGTCGAGCACGGGGGCCGGGACGGGGGCGTCGGCCGCGGCCCGGGCGCGGGACTCGGCCTCGCGGCCGTCCTCGGAGGCGTGGAAGGCCGCGCCGACCTCCCGCAGCGGCAGGTAGAGCTCGGCGGCGAGGATGAGGACCACCAGGCCGTCGAGAAGCGCCATCTGCCCGTTCACCAGGCGCAGTCCGATGAACACCGCCATGACGGCCACGGACAGGGAGGCGATCAGCTCGAGGGCGAGACCGGAGAGGAATGCGGTGCGCAGCGTGACCATCGTGGCCGCGTGGTGCCGCTGGGAGACCTCCTGCAGAGCGCGGCGCTGGACGCCGGCCCGGTGGAGTCCGACGAGCACCGGCAGGCCGCGGGCGAGCTCCAGCAGGTGCCCGGCCAGCCGGTCGAGCCCGTCCTGGGCGGCATCGATGCGCTCCTGGGTGTGGCGGCCCACCAGGATCATGAACAGGGGAACCAGGGGCAGGGTGATGGCGGCCACCACGGCGGAGACGAGGTCGTGGGTGAGGATCCACACGCCCAGGGCCGCCGGGACCACGGCGGTGGCGGCCAGCGCGGGCAGGGCTTCGGTGTAGTGGTCGTCCAGGCTCTTGAGGCCGTGGGTGACCACGACGGCATCGGCGCCGGAACGGGGGCGTCCGCCGTCGGCGGCGGCCAGCCGTTGGGCGACGACGGCGGCCCGCACCTGCTGCTGGGCCCCCAGCGCGGCGCGGCGGCCCACCACGCGCTGCCCCGCCTCCGCCAGGGCACGCAGGGCCACCCCGGCCGCCCCGAGCAGCACGGGGCCGCTCAGGGTCTGCGCGGCGGGCACAGGGCCCACGGGGGCCGGCGGGTGGAACAGCAGGTCGAGCAGCCGGGCGGAGTCCTCGGGGTCCAGGGTCATCGCCAGGCCGGTGATCAGCCGGGCCAGGGATTCGGCGAGCAGGATCCAGCCGAGCGCGCGCAGCACGGCGAGGGCCAGCAGGGCCGGCAGGGCCCGAAGTGCGGCCGGGGTCATCGGGGGCCGGGCCCGACGGGTCGGGCCCGGAGGCGGCCCGGCCGCCGAGGCGGAGCGCTCGACGGCCGGGGCGGCGGGGCGGCTGGGGCTCACAGCGGCTCCACCAGGTGGGCCTCCGGGATGTGGGTGTCGGCCAGACGGCGGCGGAACATCCAGTAGGACCACCCCGTGTAGGCCAGCACGATGGGCACGAAGATCAGGGAGATCACGGCCATCAGGCCCAGGGTGTACGGGCCGGAGGAGGCCAGCTGAGCGGTGAGGCTGAACTGCGGGTCCACCGTGGAGGGCAGCACGACCGGGTACTGGGTGACCATGATCGCCGTCCACGCCAGCACCAGAACCAGCGTCAGGGACGTGAAGGCCAAGCCCTCGCGGCCGGCCCGGGCGGCCACCACCGACGCGGCCACCGCCACGACGGCCAGCACCAGCAGCGCCCAGGTCCACGGGCGGTCGCCGCGGGCCACCACGAGCCCTGCCCAGACCAGCAGCGGCAGCACGGCCAGCGGGGTCCACGTGGACAGGAAGCGGGCGGCCGACCGGCGGGGGGCGCCGTCGGTCTTCAGGCCGATGAACGCCCACGCCTGCGCCAGGGAGAAGCCGACCACGGCCAGACCACCGAGCAGCGCCGGGCCGGTCACCCACACGAAGGGGCCGCCCACCCGGTCCCCGTTGGCGTCCAGCGGCAGGCCGGTCGTCGTCAGCACGAGCAGCACGCCGGCCATGAAGGCCGCCAGGAACGAGCCGATGCCCAGGGTCCAGGTCCAGATCTCCCGGCCGGCGTCGGTGGCGGCCTTGCCGCGGTACTCGATGGACACCGCCCGCAGGATCAGACCGAACAGCATCACGAGCATCGGCAGGTACAGGGTGGAGAACACCGCCGCGTACCAGAACGGGAAGGCCGCGAACATCGCTCCGACGGCGGTGATCAGCCACACCTCGTTGCCCTCCCAGACGGGGCCGATGATGTTCAGCAGCACCCGGCGCCGTGGCTCGTCCCGCGCCCAGAAGCGCACGAGCATGCCGACCCCGAGGTCGAAGCCCTCGAGGGCCAGGTAGCCGAGCCAGAGCACGGCGATGATGACGTACCAGTAGACGGGAAGGACCTCAGCCATGGTCGTGCTGTCCTCTCTGCGAGCGGGTCAGTAGGCGAACGCGAGCACGTCGTCGCGGTCGCGCTTCTGTTCATCGGAGTGCTCGGCGGCGGTGAGCTCCGGCATGGCGGCCGGGACGCCGCCGCGGACGAACCGGGTCAGCAGGAAGACCTCGACGCCCAGCAGCACCGCGTAGATCCCGACCAGGACGATCAGGGACACGAGGACCTCTTCACCCGTGACCCCGGGCGAGACGGCCGCGGCGGTGAACATGTACACCTGATCCACGCCCATCGCCGGGTTCGGGTACACCACGAACGGCTGCCGGCCCATCTCGGTGAACACCCAGCCGGTCATGTTCGCCGCGAACGGCGCCCCGATCGAGGCCACGGCCAGGCGCATCCAGCCACGGGAGGCCGGGACGGTGCCGCGGCGGGAGAACCACAGCGCGCCCAGTGCCGCGAGCGCGCCGAGTCCGCCGAAGAGGATCATGAGCCGGAATCCCCAGTAGGTGACCTCCATCAGCGGCAGATAGGAGATCTCGCTGCCGGCGCGGTCGCCGTAGAGCTCGGAGTCGGGCAGGTGCGTGCCGTACTTCTGCTCGAACTCCGGCAGCAGGGTGTTGATGCCGCGCACCGGCGTGGTGAAGTCCTCGTACGCGAGGTAGGAGAGCAGGCCCGGCACCTCGATCACGCCCTGGACGTCCTCGCAGGTGGTCGCTCCACCCGAGCGCACATCGCCGAGGGTGAGCACGGAGAACGCGGTGCCGTCGTGGCAGGCGGCCTCCGCGGCGGCCATCTTGGTGGGCTGGAAGTGGATCATCTGCTGGGCCTGGGCATGGCCGGAGAATGCGGTGCCGACGAAGCCGATCAGGGCGACGGCCGCCCCGGCGCGCAGCGAGGTGAGCCAGACGCGGTGGTCGGTGCGGTCCCGGGCGGCGGTGCCGGCGTCGCCGACGACGACCCGGCCCGCCTCGTCCACGACGTCGATGCCGTCCCGGCGGCGCTTCCACAGGTGGTACCAGGCGATCCCCACGAGGAAGCCGCCGGCCACGGCCCAGGAACCGAAGATGGTGTGCGGGTAGTGGGTGAGGACGATCGGGTTGGTCAGCACGGCGCCGAGGTCGTTGAGCACCGGGCGGCCGTCGACGACCTCATAGCCCACCGGGTGCTGCATGAAGCCGTTGGCCACCATGATGAAGTAGGCCGAGAGGTTGATCCCCAGCACCGCGCACCACAGGGCGGCCAGGTGGAGTCTGCGCGGGATCCGGTCCCAGCCGAAGATCCAGATGCCCAGGAACACCGATTCCAGGAAGAACGCGATGAGCGCCTCGAGGGCCAGCGGCGCCCCGAAGACGTCCCCGACGAACCGGGAGTACTCCGACCAGGCCATGCCGAACTGGAACTCCTGCACCAGCCCGGTGGCCACGCCCATGATGAAGTTGATCAGGAACAGCTTTCCCCAGAACTTCGTCATCCGCAGGTAGTGGTCCTTGCCCGTGGCGACCCAGAGGGTCTGCAGGACGGCGACGACGAGGCCGAGTCCGATGGTCAGCGGGACCATGAGGAAGTGGTAGACGGTGGTGATGCCGAACTGCCACCGTGCGAGTTCGAGGGGATCCACGAGGCTGCGCTCCTGAGACAGGCGTTCGACCGCGACAACGCGGTCGCTGGATACCACCACCCTAGTCCGTCGGACGTCGTGACATCGCCGGACGGCGCCGGGCCGACGACGCCCTGACCGTGTCCGCGGACTGTCCCGGCCGAGGCGACCCTGTTCGCCTCGGGCCGATCGAGGCCTCCGACGGGCGCCCCGCCCGACCCCTCCGATACAGTGGGCTGTCGTCTCACCGCAGGTGAGCGCCCCCTCCCCGACCCCCGCAGATTGGTCCTGGTGACGAACGTGTCCGGCAACGCCAGCTACGAGTACTCCCGCGCCGCCCTCCTGGCGGTCACCGAGGTGGAGGCCCCCGTCGAAGTCACCTCGCAGGACCTCGACGACCAGCTGGCGGAGGTGCTCACCCGCCTGCGCCTGCCCGGCTCCCTCCTGGAGCGGGTGGCCGGTGTGCGCAGCCGACGGAACTGGGACGAGACCGAGGACTTCCAGGAGGCCGCCGCGCGCGCCGGCGTCGCGGCCCTGGAGCAGGCCGGCGTCCCGCGGGAGCGGGTGGGCCTGCTCGTGAACACGTCGGTGACCCGGGCCACGCTCGAGCCCTCCGTGGCCGTGCGGATCCACCACCTCATGGGGCTGCCCACCTCGGCGACCAACTTCGACATCACGAACGCGTGCCTCGGGTTCGTCAACGGCCTCATGCTCGCCTCCACCCTGGTGGACGCCGGCCAGATCGACTACGCGGTCGTGGTCGCCGCCGAGGACGCCTCGAAGGTGCAGGCCGCCACCGTGGCCAACCTGCACGCCGAGACCACGCACCGCGGCAACTTCATGGAGCAGTTCGCGTCCCTGACGTTGGGCTCCGGGGCCGCCGCCGCCGTCGTCGGCCGCATCGAGGACCACCCGGACGCCCATCGGATCGTCCGCGGGATCACCCGCGCCGGCACCGACCACCACGGCCTGTGCGTGGGCGACCACCACGGCATGTACACCGACTCCACCGCCCTGCTCAAGGACGGTCTCGAGCTCGTGATGGACGCGTGGCACGACGTCCCGGCGGAGTGGGCGTGGCCGCAGGCCGACCGGTTCATCACCCACCAGGTCTCGCAGATGCACACCGACGCGATCGCGGAGTCCGCCCACCTGGACCCGGCGCGCATCCCGACGACGTTCCCCACGCTGGGCAACGTCGGCCCGGCGTCGCTGCCCATCACCCTCGTGCGGGAGATGGACGCCCTGGAGGACGGGGACACGGTGGTCTGCCTGGGCGTGGGCTCGGGCCTGAACACCGCGATGCTCGAGATCGAATGGTGAGCTGAAGGAGCCAGAGCCATGCCCCAGATCCCCGC